>NZ_JBSKBR010000001.1:527500-734437 GCF_053714315.1 Mesorhizobium sp. PL10
TGGTTCTCCGCGAAATCTATTTAGGTAGAGCGTCGACCGAATACCCCAGGGGGTAGAGCACTGGATGGGCTAGGGGTCCTCACCGGATTACCAAACCTAACCAAACTCCGAATACCTGGGAGTACTAGTCGGCAGACACACGGCGGGTGCTAACGTCCGTCGTGAAAAGGGAAACAACCCTGACCTACAGCTAAGGTCCCCAAGTTATGGCTAAGTGGGAAAGGATGTGAGGATCCCAAAACAACCAGGATGTTGGCTTAGAAGCAGCCATCATTTAAAGAAAGCGTAACAGCTCACTGGTCTAAATAAGGGTCTTTGCGCCGAAAATGTAACGGGGCTAAAGCCATACACCGAAGCTTAGGGTTTGGTCCGCAAGGGCCAAGCGGTAGCGGAGCGTTCTGTAAGCTGATGAAGCCATACCCGTGAGGGGTGGTGGAGGTATCAGAAGTGCGAATGCTGACATGAGTAACGTAAGGGGAGTGAGAGACTCCCCCGCCGAAAGACCAAGGGTTCCTGCTTAAAGCTAATCTGAGCAGGGTTAGCCGGCCCCTAAGACGAGGCGGAAACGCGTAGTCGATGGGAACCACGTTAATATTCGTGGGCTTGGAGGTAGTGACGGATCGCACAAGTTGTCCAATCTTATCGGATTGAACGGGCAGCGGAGCGGTTCCAGGAAATAGCTCCTCCTTATAAACCGTACCCGAAACCGACACTGGTGGTCAGGTAGAGTATACCAAGGCGCTTGAGAGAACTATGCTGAAGGAACTCGGCAAATTGCACGCGTAACTTCGGAAGAAGCGTGACCCTTTTCTACGCAAGTAGAGGAGGGTGGCACAGACCAGGGGGTAGCGACTGTTTATCAAAAACACAGGGCTCTGCGAAGTCGCAAGACGACGTATAGGGTCTGACGCCTGCCCGGTGCTGGAAGGTTAAGAGGAGGGGTGCAAGCTCTGAATCGAAGCCCCAGTAAACGGCGGCCGTAACTATAACGGTCCTAAGGTAGCGAAATTCCTTGTCGGGTAAGTTCCGACCTGCACGAATGGCGTAACGACTTCCCCGCTGTCTCCAGCATAGACTCAGTGAAATTGAATTCCCCGTGAAGATGCGGGGTTCCTGCGGTTAGACGGAAAGACCCCGTGCACCTTTACTATAGCTTTACATTGGCATTCGTAGTGGCATGTGTAGGATAGGTGGTAGGCTTTGAAACCTGGGCGCCAGCTCAGGTGGAGCCACCCTTGAAATACCACCCTTATTACTATGGATGTCTAACCGCGGCCCGTTATCCGGGTCCGGGACAATGTATGGTGGGTAGTTTGACTGGGGCGGTCGCCTCCTAAAGAGTAACGGAGGCGCGCGATGGTGGGCTCAGAACGGTCGGAAATCGTTCGCTGAGTGCAATGGCATAAGCCTGCCTGACTGCGAGACTGACAAGTCGAGCAGAGACGAAAGTCGGTCATAGTGATCCGGTGGTCCCGCGTGGAAGGGCCATCGCTCAACGGATAAAAGGTACGCCGGGGATAACAGGCTGATGACCCCCAAGAGTCCATATCGACGGGGTTGTTTGGCACCTCGATGTCGACTCATCGCATCCTGGGGCTGGAGCAGGTCCCAAGGGTATGGCTGTTCGCCATTTAAAGCGGTACGTGAGTTGGGTTCAGAACGTCGTGAGACAGTTCGGTCCCTATCTGCCGTGGGTGTAGGAATATTGAAAGGATCTGTCCCTAGTACGAGAGGACCGGGATGGACGGATCTCTGGTGGACCTGTTGTGGCGCCAGCCGCATAGCAGGGTAGCTATATCCGGACGGGATAACCGCTGAAGGCATCTAAGCGGGAAACCCACCTTAAAACGAGTATTCCCTGAGAACCGTGGAAGACGACCACGTTGATAGGCCGGGTGTGGAAGAGCGGCAACGCTTGAAGCTTACCGGTACTAATAGTTCGATCGGCTTGATCGTTCTCATTCCTTATGCTCATCTCGGCGCAATCCAAAGGATTGTCGCCACGATGATCTGACCAGCGCTCACGCGTCGTATCGGCCTTCGGCCGGACGCTCCGCGAGGGCGCCGGAAAACCGGCGACGCGCAGTCGCGCTTGCGGGCTACGCCCGAAAGCCAACCGCAAAGGCGTCGCCTTTGGCACAAAAACAGCTTCTCGAATAACGTGCGTTTTGCCGACCTGGTGGTTATGGCGGAGCGGCTGCACCCGATCCCATTCCGAACTCGGCCGTGAAACGCTCCAGCGCTGATGGTACTTCGTCTCAAGACGCGGGAGAGTAGGTCGCTGCCAGGTCTGCCAAACGCACGTTGCTTACATCAAGGATCAAACGATCCCGCATGAAGCGAAATCTTCTCTCTACGATTTTTGTGGTGCATGTCGTTATCCCAAAACCGCTAAGCACTTTTGGGCGACATGCATGAGGCCCGCCAACGGGAACACGGGCCGCGAAAGCGGCCCTTTCATTTGGTGGCAAAACATATCCAGCAAGAAATTCCTTGCTGAATTCGGCAAGCAAGCGCTTGCTCGGACGGGACAAGCAAGAGCTTGCCCGGAGGTGACGCGGGGTGGAGCAGCCCGGTAGCTCGTCAGGCTCATAACCTGAAGGTCACAGGTTCAAATCCTGTCCCCGCAACCAACATAAAAAGCCCGCCTCGTGCGGGCTTTTGTGTATTCGGCAGACGGCTCGACTTGGCTCAACCATCGCCGCCTGCTCGAGCCTTTCGGAAACATTCCGCCTGCCGAGGCCGAAGATACTACGCCATGCTCGACGCGGAGCGTATGGCAGCCTGACTTTAACCCTTGGAGCCCCGACTAGCCCGGAGCCGATCAGTCGCCGCGGTGCTCAAATGCGGACGCTTGCGGTGGTATAAGTGAGGTCGTGACGGAGCGCCCGCGCCGGCGACAATGTCGTAGCTCCGCAAATAGACCCCCGTATTTTGATCTGCGCGAAGCAGCCAGGCAGTCATAGCAGGAGACCTATTCAATGCCGCTCGAATGCATAAATCCCGACGATCTGCCGATTCCGGAAATGTACAGTCAGGTCGTCGTCGCGACAGGAAGCAAGCTGGTGTTCGTCTCGGGCCAGCAGCCGGAAGACATACACGGCAAGCTCGTTGGCCATGGTGATTTCGCCGCCCAGGCGCGCCTGTCGTTCGGAAATCTTGGCCGTGCGCTTGCTGCCGCCGGCGCTCGGCCTGAGCAAGTCTGCAAGATCACAATCTACATCGTCGATTACAAACGCGACGAACACGTGCCGATCATCGAACAGGCCCAGATCGAGCTGTTCGGGGATCACAAGCCGGCAAACGTGGTGGTCGGGATAGCTGTGATGTCTCCTGGCTACCTGATAGAAATCGATGCGATCGCGGTCATCGACCCCTTGGGCTAAGCGAGGACGCGTCAAGGCGGCGGCATTGGCTGGCAAGGCAGGCAATTCAAGGCGAGCGAGCGGCATGGCATCGGCTGACGCAAAGCCCTGACAGATCATCTCATACGTGCTTGCGGCCGCCGGTTTCCCGGAACCAGCTGTCGGGGTAGGGGTACCACCAGTCCTGGACCGCCGGCTTGTGGTCGATGATCACCATCTTGGAGCGGCGGAAGGCGTCGAGCCCCTGGCGGCCGAGCTCGCGGCCAAGGCCTGAGGCCTTCCAGCCGCCAAAGGGCAGGGCGTCATTGTCGATCAGCGGGTTGTTGACCCAGACCATGCCGGCCTCGAGCCGCTCGGCCGCCTCATGCGCCTCGGCGAGGTCGGTGGTGAACACCGAGGCGCCGAGCCCGAACGGACTGTCATTGGCAAGCCGGATCGCCTCGTCGAAATCCTTGGCACGGCAGATCGCGGCGACCGGACCAAAACACTCTTCGCGCACGATCGCCATGTCGGGGGTGACGCCGGTCAGGATCGTCGGCTCGTAGAACCAGCCGGTGTTGTGCGCCGGCGGGATACGGCCGCCGGTGACTGCCTTGGCGCCGTTGCGAATGGCATCGTCGACCAGCCGCATCACTTTCGCCCGGGCGGCCTCGCTGACCAGCGGGCCGATCTCGGTCTTGTCCATACCATTGCCGATGCGCAGCGCTCGCGTCTTCTCGGCGAACAGCTCGACGAAGCGATCATGCACCGAGTCCACGACAAAGAAGCGCTCGGCCGAGGTGCAGACCTGGCCGGTGAGGTGGAAGGCGGCGGTGACACTGCCGGTTGCCGCCACGTCCAGCGGGGCGTGCTGGCTGATGATCAGTGGATCGCTGCCGCCAGCCTCGATGACGCAAGGCTTCATGCGTTCGGCGCAGGCGACGGCCACCGCCTTGCCGGCGGCGACCGAGCCGGTGAAAGCAACGGCGTGAGTGCGGTCGGACGCGATCAGCGTCTGCGCTGTCGCCGCCCCGCCCGGCAGGCAAGACACCAGGCCTTCGGGCAGCGAGCGGAACACGCTCATGTAGTCGAGCGTCGATAGCGTCGTCGCCTCGGCCGGCTTGATGATGCAGGCATTGCCAGCGGCAAGCGATGCCGCAACGGTCCAGCACATCAACAGGATCGGGAAGTTGTAGGGCATGATGTGGACGGAGACGCCGTAGGGCTCGTAGCGCGCATATTGGAACGAGCCGGCCTGCGTCGTGCCGGCGATCTTGCCGGCCTCGTCACGCGCCATCTCGGCATAATAGCGGAAGATCGGCGCACAATTGGCGATCTCGCCGATCGCTTCGGGATAGGGTTTTCCCATCTCGCGCACCATCAGCTCGGCGCAGCGGGTGAAGTCCGCGGCCTCGATGGCGTTGGCGACCGCATGCAGGTGCTTGGCCCGGCTCTTGGCGTCGAGCTTCTTCCAGGCGCCTTGCGCCGCGATCGCGGCGGTCAGCGCGGCGTCGATCTCGCCATCGCTGGCTGATGCGATTGCGCCGACGGTTTCCAGCGTCGCCGGATCGATCACCGGTTTTGCCGGGCCGGTCATCGGCCGGTAGTCAGGGTTGACGAAGAGGGTCGGCCGGTCGGCGGAGAAATGCATTTTTTCGTCCTCCTCCACGTATGGAGCCTTTTTTGAGAATTCGCCCTGCCGAGGCAGATGGCGTGGCTTTCGAGAACCGGAGCGCAGCGGACATTTGGGTCCGTGAGCACCGGAAGCGCAGAAAGCCGCGTCAGGTGTCCGGCAGGGTAGAATTATCGGAAAGGCTCAGCGGATCATGTAGACCTTCTTGATCGTCTCATGGACGGTGCAGACGCCTTTCCAGTCCTGCGGAAAGAATGCCGCCGTGTCTGGCTCGATCTCAATGACCTCGCCGGATTCATGGACATAGGTGCAACGCCCTTCGAGGAAGTGGCAGAACTCGTCGCGGATGACGTGGCAATGCCATTTGCCTGGGGTGCAGACCCACAGGCCACATTCGGAGCGGCCTTCCGGTCCCTTGTAGAGCAACTTGCCCGAAGTGTGGGATTGCCCCTCGATCATGGTCGGGATGACGCCCCAGTCGACGAGGTCGGTGATGGCAAGCGGGGATTGCATGATGGGCGTGGTCATAGCGATTTCCTTGGAGCTCAGCGGCACATGAAGGCCTTGGTCAGCGTTTGCGTGATGGTGGAGGTGCCGGTCCAGCCGGCGGGGAAGAACACCAGCGTGCCGGCCTCGACCGGGATGTGTTCGCCACTCTCGTGGACATAAGTCCCGTGGCCCGACAGGAAATGGCAGAATTCGTCGGCGGCAAAGGTAACTTTTCGCGAGCCCGGCGTGCACGACCAGAGGCCGCATTCGCTGGAACCATCCGGGTTCTGCGACAGGATCTTGCCCGAAGCGCGCGGCGATCCCGATATCGTATTGCTGCCGGCGCCCCAATCCTCCAGATCCACGGTTGAGGCCTGCGGCCAATGCGGTGTCGGCATGTCGTGCTCCGATTCTTGCTTAAGCATGATCTTGTCCGAAAACCGGTTTCCACTTTTCGCTGGCGCGGTCCTTCGGTTCGGGATCATGCTTGTCAGGCCAGCATGTAGACGTTGCGCATGGTCTCGTGGACCGTGCATTCGCCCGTCCAGCCGGCAGGGAACATGACCCCGGTCCCGGCGGAGACTTCTATCACTTCGCCGACATCCGACCGGTAGGTCGCGCGGCCGGCAACGAAATGGCACAATTCATCGCGCGGAATGCTCAGCCGCCAGCGGCCGGGCGTGCAGACCCAGATGCCGGATTCCGGCTGGTTGTTTGGGCCTTTGTGCACCAGCTTGCCGGTCGAGTGCGAGGTGCCCTCAAGCGCATCGGGCTGGTCGCCCCAGTCGACGAGATCGGTGCGGGTTGTAGCCAGGTATAGGTGCGGGGCGGATGAGGTCATTGGCGTGCTCCGGTGGCGTGATGCCTAATGTCGACATGTTGCGCCCGGGCACCCCCCTCTGTCCTGCCGGACATCTCCCCCGCAAGGGGGGAGATCAGATGTCGTCTCGGCTTTCGCCAATCATCAAGATCTGAGAGCGAGTGCCGGCGGCAAAGCTGCCAATCTCCCTCCTTGCGGGGGAGATGGCCGGCAGGCCAGAGGGGGGTGCCTTGGCTCGATCTTTCGACCAATCCAATCACAGCAGCGCCTCCAGCAGCCCGGCCGCCTTTTCCGGACCGTTCTGCGCCTGCATCTGCGCCGAGGTCTTGGCCAGCTTCGCCTTCATCGTCGGGTCGGTCAGGCAGGTCTCGATCCGGCTGATCAACTGGGCATCGCTCCAGTCATAGCGCGGCATGCCGAAGCCGTGGCCGGTTTCCTGGACCCGGGTGGCGTTGTCGTGGCCGTCCCAGACATAGGGCATTATGATGGCCGGCTTGCCGAAATAGAGGCACTCGGTGAACGAGTTGTTGCCGCCATGGTGGATCACCGCATCGACCTGCGGGATCACCGAAGGCTGCGGGAACCAGCTCTCGACCGTGACGTTGCCGGGCACATCCGTGTACTGATCCTTGTAGCCACCGACATTGACCAGCGCGCGGTAGCGGGTCTTGCCCAATGTCGCGATAATGCGCTTCAACAAATCGACATCGCCGGCGCCGAGGCTGCCGAAGGAGACATAAAGCAGCGGCCCGTCATTGTTCTCGGCGAAGGTCGGTACCGTATAGGGTTTCTCCTGCCGCACGCAGCCTTCGAGGTATTGGAACTTTGCCGGGTCGAGTGGATCGCGGCGCTTGAACTTCGCCGCTTCGGGGTAGAGCAGCAGGTTGAGATAGGGCGAGGCCTCGAAGAACTGGCCGATCGGGTAGGGCGCCTCATTGTTGGCAGTGAGGAAAGCGTTGAAGTCGTCATGGATCGGCTTGATCACGGCGTTGAAGTGATCGCGGTAGCGCTGGTGGCCGACATGGTCGTTCTCGCCGCAGCCCGACAGATGCGGCGGGATGTCTTCATCCTCGATCTCGTTTTCCGAGCAGGAGATGACGCGCACCCAAGGCTTGCCGAACTGCTTGATCGCCGGGAACAGGATGACGTTGTCGACGCAGATGACGTCGGGCTTGATGGCGGCCAGAACGCGCGGCAGATCCTTCTGCGCCCACTTTGCGCTGTCGACGATCGCCGTCCAGCAATCCTTCACATAATTGTCGACCTGGTCGTAGGGCGATTTGCGGAAGTTCGGGATGTGGCCGTTGATGAAATCCTCCCAGAATTTCGCCATCTGCTCGGGCGGCATCGGTTCCGACAGGTTCACCGGATGCGCCTCGAAGCCGTAGCCCTTGTAGACATCGACGAAGCCAGGGTCGGACAGGAACACGGCCTTGTGGCCGCGCGCTTCGACCGCTTGCGCGATGCCGACGGAATTGAGCGCCGGGCCGTAGGCTGCTTCCGGAAAAAACGCGATCGTCTTCTGCGCCATCAGGCTTCTCCTCTCATTCCTCAAAAATTCTGACATCGGCGGCATCCCAGCCGAGTTCGACCTGGTCGCCGGATGCGACAGGCCTGCGGTCGGCGGCATCGGCAGTGACGCGCACCAGGAACGGTCTGGGCGACAAAGGCGTGCGGATATGCAGTTGCAGGTCAAGCCCCAGATAGGCCAGCGCCTCGACCGTGCCGGTGGTGCGGTTGGCGGTCTCGGGCGACGGGAACAGCCGGATGCGCTCGGGCCGCACCGAGGCCACCGCCGAAGCGCCTGACGAAAGCGCTGCGGGAACCTTGCCGGTGATGCGCGCGCCGTTTGTGGCGATCACGCCATCGGCCGATGCCTTGCCCGGGATAAAATTCATCACGCCAATGAAGTCGGCGACGAAACGGTCGGCGGGATGCTCGTAGATGACGTGCGGCGTATCGCATTGCAGCAGTCTGCCGTCCTTCAGCACCGCCATGCGATCGGCCATGACCAGCGATTCTTCCTGGTCGTGGGTTACGATGACGAAGGTGATGCCGACTTCGTGCTGCAGGCGCTTCAGTTCCAGCTGCATGGCGCCGCGCAGTTTCTTGTCGAGCGCGCCGAGCGGCTCGTCGAGCAGCAGCAGGCGAGGCCGCTTGACCAAAGCGCGGGCGAGCGCGACGCGCTGCTTCTGGCCGCCCGACAATTGCTCCGGCTTGCGGTCGGCGAAGGGGACCAGTTCGGTGGTCGCCAGGATCGCGTCGACGCGGGAGCGGATTTCGGACGCCGGCAAACGTTCCATCTCCAGCCCATAAGAGACATTGGCGCGGACGCTCATATGCGGAAACAGTGCGTAGGACTGGAACATCAGATTGACCGGCCGCTTGTTGGGCGGCGTCCTCGCAATATCACGGCCATCGAGCAGGATGCGCCCGTCCGTAGGCGTCTCGAAGCCGGCCAGCATGCGCAGCAGTGTGGTCTTGCCGCAACCGGAGGGCCCAAGCAGGGCGAAGAACTCGTTCTCCCTGATGTCGAGCGAGATGCCGTCGACGGCGGTGACGCGGCCGAAATTCTTCGACACATCATCGATGGCGAGCAGCGTGCGCGGTTCGCTCATTGACCGATCATCCCACGGTTGAGCCGCTGCGACAGGGTCAGCGCGGTGATGCTTACCGCCATGACGATGGTCGCCAGCGCATTGATCTCCGGCGTGATGCCGAAGCGGATCATGGCGTAGATCTGCATCGGCAGAGTGGTCGAGGCGCGGCCGGCGCCGGCGGTGAAGAAGGCGATGATGAACTCGTCGACCGAGAGCGTGAAGGCAAGCAGTGCGCCGGCAGTCACCGCCGGCAAGATGACCGGTAAGGTCACACGCCTGAAGGTGGTGATGGCGGAGGCGCCGAGGTCGGCGGAAGCCTCGACGATCGACCAGTCGAAGCTCTTCAGCCTTGCACGCACGACCGAGCAGACGAAGGCGAGGTTGAAGACGACATGGGCGAGGATGATGGTATGCAGGCCCATGGTCAAATTGAGCATGGAAAAGAACGACAGCAGCGCGATTGCGAGCACGATGTCGGGGATGATCATCGGCGCGAAGATCAGGGCTTCGAGCCCCTTGCCGTATTGCCTGCGCATCTCGACGCCGATGGCCAGCAGCGTGCCAAGCAGCGTGGCGATTGCCGTGGAGACCAGAGCCACGATCAGCGTGTTGAGCGCGGCTGAGAGGATGGCGCTGTTCGAAGCCAGCGAAATGTACCATTTCAGTGAAAAGCCCGACCACGCCGTAGGCAGCCCGCCTTCGTTGAAGGACAGCGCCACCAGCACGGCGATCGGGATGTAGAGGAAGGCGAAGACGAGGGTGAGCACGATCCAGAGCGTGCGCCGGGTGGCGGGAGAGCGCTCAGCCATCCGTGCCTCCGTTAGCCTCTGGCGACCGTCCCGCGGCGCGGTCGGCGGCCAGCGCCTGTGCCATCAGCACCAGGAGCATGATGGCGATCAGCGCCATGGCGAGGGCGGCACCAAAGGGCCAGTCGTTGGCGGTCAGGAACTGGTCGTAGACGAGATTGCCGATCATCTGGAAGCGGCCGCCGCCGAGCAGCGCCGGAGTGACGAAATTGCCGATCGACAGCACGAAGACGAAGACCGCGCCGGCGGCGATGCCCGGCACTGTCAGTGGCAGGATGACACGACGAAATGTCGTGGCGGCGGAAGCGCCGAGATCGCGCGAGGCTTCGGCCAGTTCCGGGTTGAGCCGCGACAGCGGCGCGTAGCAGGCGAGGATGACGAAGGGCAGATAGTTGTAGACGAGACCCGCGATGACAGCGCCTTCGGTGTAGAGCATCGACGGCGGCTCGCCGGTGTAGCCAAACCAGCGTAGCAACTGAGTGATCAGGCCCTCGCGGTTGAGCAGCACGATCCAGGCATAGGTGCGGATCAGATAATTGGACCAGAACGGCAGCACCGCGAAGAACAGGAACACCGGCTGCCACCGGCGCGGCGCGGCCGCAATCGCATAGGCGGCGGCGTAGCCGATCATCACTGCGATGAGCGTCGCCGTGCCGGCGATGCGCGCCGACTTGAGGAAGATGCCGGCATAGAGCGGGTCGAACACCAGCCCGAAATTCTCCAGCGTGAAGGTGTAGTCGATGCCGCCATAAATGCCGCGCCGGAAGAAGGCGAGAGCCAGCACCAGAGCGCATGGCACCACCATCAGCGCGGTCAGCCAGACCAGCGCGGGGGCCATCAGCAGGGAGGAGCGAAGTCGGGTCTGGGACAATTCTTCAGGTACCGCTCAAGGCCGGCGACAGAAGCGCCGCTGGCCGCGATGTCTGCGCCGCTTACTGCGCGGCCTTGATCTCGCTGACGATCTTGGAATAGTCGCGCTGGGCCTCTCCGACGTCACGCAGCTGTTCGAACTTGACGAGGTCGGCCACCGGCATCGCCATATTTGGGAATTTGGTCAGGAAATCGGCAGGCAGGCTTTCCATCGCCGGCTTGTTCGGCACTTTATAATCGATGTTCTGCGCCGCCCAGGCGTGGTTCTTGGCGTCGAGCATGAAGTTGATGAACTTGAAGGCGTCGTCCTTGTGCTCGGAAGCCTTCATCACCACCATCGTGTCGACCCAGAGGTCCGAACCTTCCTTGGGGATGACATATTTGATCTCGGGCTTGTCGGCGATGCCGTAATTGCACCAGCCGTCCCAGGCCTGCACCATAAGCGCCTCGCCGGAAACCAGCTTGGAGTAGAAGGTGGTGTCGTCATAGGCAAGCAGGGTCTTCTTGGCCGAGATCAAGAGGTCCTTGACCTCGGCCATCTTGGCCGGGTCGGTCTCGTTGACGGAAAAGCCCTTGTCGAGCTGCCCGGCGGCCAACAGCCAACGGTCGGTCGCCAGCATGGTGGTCTTGCCCTTCAACTCGTCTGAAGGCGCGAGCAGGTCGCTCCAGCTGGTGGGCGCCGTCTTGACCAGATCCGAGCGGTAGCAGAGACCCGTCGTGCCCCAGGTGTAGGGGACGGAAAAAGTGTTGCCGACATCATGCGGCAGCTTTGTCGCTTCGGGGTAGAGGTTGGCAAGGTTGGGGATCTTGGCGGGGTCGACCGGCTCGGTCAGGCCAAGCTTGTTCAGCACCTCGGCGAAGGGCGAGGAGACGAACACTACGTCATAGCCCTTGCCACCGGCGGCAATCAGCTTTCCCATGATCTCTTCATTGGTGGCGTGCACCACCACTTCGCCGGAGACGCCGGTGGCGGTCTTGAAGGCGGCCATGGCGTCGGGCGCCATGTAGCCGTCCCAGTTGGAAATGACGAGGTCGGCGGCCATCCCCGGCGCCGAGAGCGTCAGGGCGAGGCCGAGAGCGATTGAAGATATTTTGAGCGCACGGCGCCGCAGGCTGGTAGCGGTCATGGCAGACTCCCATTCGGGTTGATCGTCGAATTCACTCGCTGGACCAAGCCGGCGATCCGCGCCGTTGCCTTGATCCTGTTCCCTCGGTCTTTTCTCGCCGATTGTGCTGACAGTACTATTGCAGAAAAAAGTACGTCAATCCATAATTTGCCAGCCGACCGAGGAATCTGGCCGATTGCGTCCGTTCCGGCGATCGGCCAAACCAATGCGGTCACATCCGCCCGCCGAGACCAGTCATGCAAGCAGCAGCCCGACGACCTCGCACCAACCATCTCGATTTGGCGCAGCGCATCCTCGATGTGGCGCGCCAGCGCGGCTTCGAGCCCGGCGCCCGCCTGCCCGAGCAGCAGATTGCCTCTCTCTGCAATGTCTCGCGTACACCAGTGCGGGCGGCACTCAGCCTGCTTGCCGGTCGGGGTGTCGTGCGCTGGGAGGCCGATTCCGGTTATTATCTGGCGGTCGACCTTGCCGCGCAGCCGGCCATCGCCGCCGAGCTGCCAAGTGCCGAGGAAGACGAACTCGCGGAGGCGATCCTGCGCGACCGCTCGGCGCGCCGGCTCGACCAGACGGTGACCGTCGCAGGGCTGATGCGGCGGTATGATGCTGATCGCAAGACGGTACTAAAAGCGCTTAACAAACTGACCGATGAGAATCTGCTCGACCGTGCGCCCGGCCAGTCGTGGCTTTTCCGCCGAGCGCCCGACGATCCGGAGGCACAAGGCGAAAGCTACGAGTTCCGGCTGCTGCTGGAGCCCGCGGCGATCCTGGCGCCCGGCTTCCGGCTGGACGGCGCGCGGGCGGCAGCATTGCGTCAGGGCATGGAAGCGCTGTCGGCACTGCCGGACGCAAACTTCGACACGCGCGAGTTCCAGCGACTGGACATGGATTTCCACGGCATGATCGCCGAGGGCTGCGCCAACCGCTTTGTGTCCGATGCGCTGGCCGATCATCTCCGGTTGCGCCGGCTGCCGGGCATTTATACCGGGGTCAACGTCTTCCGGCTGCGGCAATCGCTGCTGGAACATCTGAATATACTCGACCATCTTGAAAACCGGCAGTATGAGGTGGCTGCCGATCTGCTTCGCATCCATCTGCGGCTCTCCCGCAACCAGCGACCGCAAGCAGCCAGCCGCGGGGCCCCCGCACTGTTCGGCATGATCAGCCGACCGGACTGAACCGGACTGAAGAGGAATAATTGACGCGTAAAGCCAGCCCGACCATCGCGCTGTTTCCCGAAGCCAGTTTCGGGGCCGCGTTGAATTGCGTTGGTATCGCGCAGGCATTGCGTGCCCGGGGCGCTCGCCCCGTCTTCATCTGCCATGCCGGTTTCTCCGGCGTCTTTGCCGACTATGGTTTCCAGGAATACCAACTGCCGACCGACGAGCCGCTGAGCGACAGCGAGCGCCAGAGCTATTGGCAGGCCTTCGTGCGCCGGCATCTGCCGCATTTCCGGCTGAGCCCGATCGACCAGCTCGAAACCTATGTCGCGCCGACCTGGCAGGCGATCGTCGATACTGCGGTCAACGCAGAAGCGCCGCTGCGGCAATTGCTGGCAAGGCTGAAGCCGGATGCGGTGGTGCTCGACAATGTCATCATGTTCCCGGCGATCGCAGCGGCCGGCTGTCCGTGGGTGCGTGTCGTCTCCTGCGCCGAGACCGAGCTGCCGGATGCCGAGGTACCACCTTATCTGTCCGGGATGGCCGCCAACGACCCGCAGCGCGAGGCGTTCGAAGCGCGCTACCTGTTGGCCTCCGCGCCGGCGCATGAACGCTTCAACCGTTTTCGGGTGGATGCCGGCCTGGCGCCGCTGCCCTGCGGCCTGTTCCTCGAAACGTCGCCCGACCTCAACCTGCTTTTGACGCCGTCGATCGTGCGGCGCGAGCGCGCCGAGCCGCTCGATCCTGCCCGCTTCGTCTATCTCGAAGGCTGCGTGCGCTCGGAAGGGCCCTTCGATGTGCCGGTGTTTCCGCGCAATGGCGGGCCGCTGGTCTATGTCAGCTTCGGCAGCCTCGGCGCCATGGATGTCGGGCTGATCGAGCGCATGCTCGCTGTCTTCGACCGGCTGCCGGCGCGCTTCATCGTCAATGCCGGCGGCTTGCGCGACGCCTATCGCGCGGTGCCGGACAATGTCTATCTCGACGCCTGGTTTCCGCAGCCTTCGGTGGTGGCGAAGTCGGACCTTTTCATTCACCACGGAGGAAACAACAGCTTTTGCGAGGCGCTGCGCTTCGGCGTGCCGTCGCTGATCATGCCCTATTGCTGGGACGGTCACGACAATGCGCAACGCGCGGAAGAGACGGGCGTCGGCGACCATATCGGCCGCGATGCCTGGACCGAAGGGGGATTGGAGAAAGCCATTCTCGGCCTGCTGGCCGACGATGCGATGCGCGCCCGCCTCAGGGAGAATGCAGCCCGGATGGCGCTGACCCCTGGAACGGATGTGGCCGCGCAAGCCATACTCTCTCTCATAGGTACGTGAACGAAATGGACAAAAATACGGATACCGCGACGACCTTCAACGGCATCGACCCCAAGAGCTGGCTCGCCCGGCACGGCATCAACGAAGTAGAATGCCTGGTGCCGGACATGAACGGCGTGCTGCGCGGCAAGGCGCTGCCGACGGCGAAATTCCTCAAGGCGCTGGAAGACCGCGCACTGTTCCTGCCGAGTAGCGCTTTCCTGGTCAGCATCGACGGCCGCTATTCCGGTTCGATCGACGAAGGCTTTGCCTATCAGGACCCGGATATGCGCATGGTACCTGACGTCTCGACGCTCTGCCTGGCGCCGGGCGGCGGTTCCGGCAAAGCCTACGTCTTCGCCGACGTCTTCCACATGGATAGCGACCGCCCGTGGATGGCCTCGCCGCGCCATGTCCTGCGTGCCGTGCTCGATCTCTATCGGCAGCGCGGCTGGCGCGCGGTGGTGGCGCCGGAGGTGGAATTCTACCTGACCGCGCACAATCCCAATCCCGATCAACCGCTGACCGCGCCGGTGGGCGGCAATGGCCGCGCTGAGGGTTCGCAGCATCCCTATGACATGGTTGCGCTCGAGGAATACGAGCCGGTGATCCGGCGCATCTATGATTATGCCGCGGCGGCCGGGCTGCCGCTCGACACACTGATCCATGAATCCGGACCGGGGCAGTTGGAGATAAACCTGCTGCATGGCGATGCGGTGCAGCTTGCCGATCAGGTGCTGCTGTTCAAGCGGCTGACGCGCCAGGCCGCGCAGCAATGCGGCATGCATGCCACGTTCATGGCCAAGCCGCATGCGACACAGGCCGGCAGCTCGATGCACTTGCACATGTCTGTGGTCGACGAGAAGACGGGTGCGGCGCTGTTTGCCAGGGCCGACGATGCCGACACCGAAATGTTCGGCCACTTCATCGGCGGCCTGCAGAAGTACGTGCCCGAGATCATGCCGCTGTTTGCGCCGAACGTGAACTCGTTCCGCCGTATCCGGCCAAACCACAGCGCGCCGGCCAATATCGAATGGTCGCATGACAACCGCTCCTGCGGGTTGCGCGTGCCGGCCGGTGGGCGCGCCGCAAGGCGGGTGGAAAACCGCCTGCCGGGCGCCGATAGCAACCCATATCTGGCGCTCGCCGGCTCTCTGCTTGCGGGCTATCTCGGCGTCGAGCAGAAGCTCGCGCGCTCGGCCGAGGCATCGGGCAATGCCTACAAGATCAAAAGCACGCTGCCGAAAACCATGGAGGAGGCGCTCGACCGTTTCACGGCTTGCGAGCCGGTGCGGGCGCTGCTCGGCGAGGATTTCTTCCAGACCTATCTGCGCGTCAAGTGCGTCGAACTCGACCTGTTCCAGAGCGTGGTGACGAGCTGGGAACGCGACCACCTGTTGCTGAAGGTGTGATCATGGCCTCCAGTCCAACAGGTTTCAATTCCGGTCTCGATATCGGCAAATCCTACTATGTCGCCACCGCCAATCCGGCGCCGGACCATCCGGCGCTGGTGGGAGATGTCGACACCGACCTGGTGGTGGTCGGCGGCGGCGGCACCGGCCTGTCCGCCGCCCTTCATGCCGCTGAGCGCGGCCTGAAGGTGGTGCTGCTTGAAGGCGGCAAGATCGGCTGGGGCGCGTCAGGCCGCAATGGCGGGCAGATGATCCCAGGCTTACGCAAAGGCGCCAAGGGCTTGGTCAAGGCTTTCGGGCCGGAGCGGGCGAAGGCGCTGTTCGACCTCGCCTTCGAGGCGCGCGGCCTGGTGCTCGATATCATCGAGCGCCATGCCATCGATTGCGACCTGAGGCTGACCGGCCATCTGGTCGGCGCGGTCAACGGCTCCGATCTCAAGGACCTGGAAGAAGAGGCCAAATGCCTCGACAGGGCGATGAAGTTCCGCGACGTCGAGATCCTGTCTGCGGCCGACGCTCGAGCCAAAGTCGACACGCCCTATCTCGGCGCCATGTATGAACCGCTCGGCGGCCACATGCATCCGCTGAACTACACGCTCGGGCTTGCCCGCGCCGCGACCGCCGCCGGTGTCATCATCCACGAGAATTCGGTGGCGGTGAAACTGGAGCGCGAACCTTCGATCCGGGTCTCGACAGCAAAGGGTTCGGTTCGGGCCAAACATGTCATGCTGGCGGGCGACGCGTTGCTGCACGGACTGGAGCCGCGCGTCAACAGCCGCATCATGCCGGTCGGAAACTACATCGTCGCCACCGAGAAGCTGGAGGGCAAGCGCAATGTCATCCCGGCCAATGTCGCGGTGTCCGATACGCGCTTCGTCGTCAACTACTACCGCATGTCGGCGGACGGTCGGCTGCTGTTCGGTGGCGGCGAGCGCTATACGCCATCGCCGCCAGCCGACATTGCCGGCTTCGTGCGGCCGCATATGGAAGCCACTTTCCCGCAACTGAAGGGCTGCCGCATCGATCACGCCTGGGGCGGGCTGGTGTCGGTGACGACGTCGCGGCTGCCGCATGTCGGGCACTATGGCGAGGTCTATTTCGCGCATGGCTATTCGGGCAAGGGCGTCATCCTGTCGACGCTGTCGGGCAAGCTGCTCGCCGAAGCGATCACCGGCGACGCCACGCGGCTCGACCTGTTCTCGACGCTGACGCCGCTGCCGTTCCCTGGCGGGACGGCGCTGCGCGGTCCGCTCTATGTGCTGGGCATGTTGTGGTACGCCATGCGCGACCGCATCAAGCACTGAACTCAGGGGTAGCAGCCGCGCTCGGTGGCGAGGCGACGCACCAGGGCCAGCACGGCGTCGATGGTCGGCGTCGGCTGGCCGGCGAGCCGGCCGAGTTCCTGCACCGCGCTCACCAGCGCGTCGATCTCCATCGGCCGGCCGCGCTCCAGATCCTGCAGCATCGAGGTCTTGTGCTCGCCGACATCGCCGGCGCCCTTGATGCGCCGGTCGACCGCGATGGGAAAGCGGACGCCGAGGCTTTCGCCGATCGCCTGCGCCTCCAGCATCATGGTGCGGGCAAGCGTGCGTGTGCCCTCATCGGCCACGATCGCGGCCAGCGTGCTGCCGGTCAGCGCCGAGATCGGGTTGAAGGAGAGGTTGCCCCACAGCTTCACCCAGATTTCGCCGCGGATGTCTTCGCGAACCGGTGCCTGTAGCCCGGCCTTGGCCATTTCGTGGGCCAGTCGTGCGACGCGCTCGCTCTTCTCGCCCGAAGGCTCGCCAAGCGAGAAGCGCTTGCCCTCGACATGACGGATCAGGCCGGGCGCATCGACCTCGACCGCGGGATAGACGACCGAACCGATGACGCGTTGAGGACCTAGCCGGTCCCAGATGACACCACCGGGGTCCACTGCTTGCAGCCTCGTGTCTTCGAGCGCGCTGCCGTTCTTGTAAAAATACCACCATGGCACGCCGTTCTGCATGGTGATGACGGCCGTCCCAGGTCCGAGCAGCGGCGCGATCTGGTCGAGGGCAGGGGCGACGGAGTGGGCCTTCAGCGCCAGCACGACATAGTCCTGCACGCCAAGCTCCGCGGCATCGGCGGCAGCCTTGGCAGGAGCTTTCGTCTCCCTGCCATCCTCGATCAGACGCAATCCGTCCGTCCGGATCGCTTCGAGATGCGCGCCGCGCGCCACGATCGAAAGCTCGGTTCGGCCAGCCATGGCAAGCTTGGCGGCGAGGTAGCCGCCAATGGCGCCGGCGCCGAAGACGGTGATCTTCATCGTCAAAGTCCGAGCTTGGCGGCCAGCCCGATGCGCTGCAGCTTGCCCGTCGCGCCCTTGGGGATCTCGTCGAGGATCAGCACCTTGCGCGGCACCTTGAAGTCGGCGAGCCGCGTGGCGGCGTAGGTGCGGATGTCGCCCTCACTGGCCGCCATGGCTTCACGCAGCACAACTGCGGCCGCGACCTCTTCGCCGAGCTTCTCATGCGGCATGGCGAAGGTGACGACCTGCGCCACCGCCGGATGATCCATCAACACGTTGTCGACCTCGAGCGGCGAGATCTTCTCGCCGCCGCGATTGATGATTTCCTTGAGCCGGCCGGTGACGCGCAGATAGAGATCGTCATCCAGCACGCCCTGGTCGCCGGTGTGGAACCAGCCATGCGCGAAGGCCGTGGCGTTGGCGTCCGGGTTGTTCTCGTAGCCCGTCGTGACATTGGGTCCGCGAATGACGATTTCGCCGGTTTCCCCGGCCTTCAGCAGTTTTCCGTCCGGCGCCATGACAGCCACTTCGGGTCCACCGGCGGCGCCGACGCTGCCTGGCTTGCGCTGACCCGGCGGCAGGCGGTTCGACGCCATCTGATGCGCGGCCTCGGTCATCCCATAGGATTCGATGACCGGGCAGCCGAAGGTCGCCTCCAGTTCCGCCATCACTTGCGCCGGCAGCGATGCCGAGGACGAGCGGATGAAGCGCAGGGGGCCGCGGCCAGCGCCTCGGCGTTGCGCGCCGCGCGCGGCAGGATCGCCTGATGCATGGTGGGCACCGCCGTGTACCAGCTAGGCCTCGTTTCATTGAGCCAATGGAAGAAACGAAGCGCGTTGAAGCCCGGGGTGCAGTAGACGCTGCCGCCGGCTGCTAGCGAGGACAGCACGGCCGCGATCAGCCCGTGGATATGAAACAGCGGCATGATATTGAGGCATCGGTCATTGGCGGTCAGGCTCAGCGTCGCGCCGATATGGGCGGCGGAGGCCGCGACATTGGCATGGCTGAGCGGCACCAGCTTGGGGCGGGACGTGGTGCCCGAAGTGTGTAGCAAAAGTGCGATGTCGCCGTCCTGCGCCATGTCGGGCGCTGCCTGCGGACCGATTGCAGCGCCCTTGATCGTGAAGGTTCCAGCAGGCGCGTTGCGCTGTACGACGAGCCTCAGCACGCCGATGCCGAGCCGCTCGGCCACCGCCACGGACGGGCCGGCCTCGTCCTCGGCGACGAGGATCGCCTTGGCGCCGATGTCGGTCAGGTAGAAATCGAGCTCGTCGGCCCGGTAGGCCGGATTGAGCGGCGCCGTCGACGCGGCCGCCGCCACCGCGATGAAGGCCGTGGCCATCTCCGGCCCGTTCGGCAGCAGGATGGCCACCCTGTCGCCACGGCCGATGCCGAGCGCGTGCAATTGTTCGGCTGTTGCCGCGACCAGCGCCCGCAGGCCGCCATGGGTCAGCGCGGGCCTGTCGGGCGCCAGGATCGCCGCGGCATTATCGACGCCCGCGACGAGACGATGGGAGAGATCTGGGTGATTTTGGGTCATGGTCACCGGCTATGTTTCAAACGAGTGCTTGTGAAAGTCCAGCGGACGATTTGGGCTCGGTACAGATGGCGGCGCCGAAGCGCGGCAAGCGCCGGCCTTGCAACGCGCATCCGCTCAATAGCCAAGCGCCAAACCGTCCTTGCGAGGATCGGAGGCGCCAGTCAGCGTTCCCTTGTCCCAGTCGATCAACACGACCTGGCCGCCGCCGAGCGGATGGTGCGGCTCGGCGATGCGATGGCCGCGCCGGCGCAGGCCTTCGATGGCCTCGGCGGGTACGTTGCGTTCGGCTTCCACCATGCCGTCATTGCAGAACACCCTTGGCGCATCCAGCGCCTGTTGCGGGTCCATGCCGAAGTCCAGCATGTTGGTAAGAAGGTGGGCATGTCCGAACGGCTGGTAGCCCCCACCCATGACGCCGAACGGCATCACCGCGCGGCCGTTCTTCGTCATCATGCCGGGCATGATCGTGTGCATCGGCCGCTTGCCGGGTGCGATCGCGTTGGGGTGCGCCGGGTCGAGGCGGAAGCTCGCGCCACGGTTCTGCAGCACCACGCCGGTTTGCGGGCCGACGACACCGCTGCCGAAGGAGTAGTAGGTCGAGTTGATGAAGGAGACCGCATTGCGATCCCGGTCGACGACGGAGATATAGACTGTGTCGCTGCCCGGCAGGTCGACATCAGGCAGGTGCGTCATGGCGCGCTCGCGGTCGATCTCGGCGCGCAGGCGGTCGGCATAGGCGCTGGACAGAAGCTCTCTCACCGGCACCCGAACCTGGTCCTGGTCGCCGACGAAAGTATCACGGTCGCGATAGGCCAGCCGTCCCGCCTCGATTTCCAGATGCAGGCGTTCGGCGCCGTTCGGGTCGAGCGCGCCGAGCTTGAAGCCCGACAGCACGTTCAGCATCAGAAGCGCCGTCAGGCCCTGGTTGTTCGGCGGCATCTGGTAGACCTCATGGCCGCCATAGGAGACGCTGACCGGCGCCACGTAGTCACCCTTGGTGGCGGCGAAATCCTCAAGCGTATGCAATCCGCCAAGTTCGTTGAGCCGGTCGACGATGTCGTCGGCGACCATGCCTTGGTAAAATCCGGCGCGACCTTGTTTGGCGATGATTCGCAAGGTGGCGGCGAGTTGCGGCTGCCTGTGCACCTCGCCGGCCTTCGGCGGTTTGCCGCCCGGCAGGAAGATGCGCGCCGAATGCTCGTCGGCGGAAAGATCCGTTTCAGGTGCGGCCCAGTCGAAGGCGACGCGGTCATGCACGACATAGCCGTTCTCGGCATAGTGGATGGCCGGCGCCAGCACTTCGGCGATACCCTTGCGGCCATGCTCCTCCAGCAACCGGCACCATGCATCGACGGCGCCCGGCACGGTGACCGCATGCGGACCCTGCAGCGGGATCGTGTCGAAGCCTTTTTGCCGGTACCAATCGGTCGTGGCCTTGGCCGGCGCGCGGCCCGAGCCATTGAAGGCCAGCACCTCGCCCTGTCCGCGCGGGCAATAAAGGACAAAACAATCTCCGCCGATGCCGGTGGATTGCGGCTCGACCACGCCCTGCACTGCGGCGGCGCAGATTGCGGCATCCATGGCGTTGCCGCCGGCGCGCAGCATCTCGATTGCGGCGAGCGTCGAAAGCGGATGCGACGTTGCGGCCATGGCCTCGGTGGCGCGGACGGGCGAGCGGCCGGGAAACTGGAAATCACGCATTTGGTCTGGGTATCCCATGGTCAGCTGAAATCAATGGCGGCGGCCGAAAATCTGCGCAACCGACAAAAGCACGACCGACAGCACGATCAGGCAGGTCGAGATGGCGGCAATGGTCGGGTCGATCTGGTCGCGTAGCGCGTTGAACATGCGGCGGGTCAGCGTCGTGGTCTCGCCGCCCGATATGAACAGCGATACGACGACCTCGTCAAACGAGGTGATGAAGGCAAACAGCGCGCCGGAGACGATGGAGAAACGGATCTGCGGCATGGTCACCTGCCAGAATGCGGCGATGCGTCCGGCGCCAAGGCTGCGCGCCACCCGCTCCTGGTTCATGTCGTAGGAGCGCAGGCCCGAAAGCACCGTCAGCACCACCAGCGGCAGCGCCTGCACCGTGTGGGCGATGACGAGGCCGGTCAGCGTGTTGTTGAGCCCGATGCGGGCATAAAGAAAGAAAGTACCGATGCCGATCAGGATCACCGGGACGATCAGCGAAGCCATCAGCAGCGCATTGATGGTGCCGTTGAGGCGCAGCGTACCCCGGTTGATCGCATAGGCCGCGGCCGTGCCGAGTGGCGTTGCCACGCATGTCGTCATAACAGCCACTTTGACCGAGACAATGGTGGCGTCGCGCCATTCCGGCGACTGGAAGTAACTCTCATACCAGCGCAAAGACCATTGCTGCGGCGGAAATTGCAGCAGTGTCGAATCCGAAAACGACATGATGACGATGATGATCGACGGCGCGATCAGGAACAACAGGACGAGGCCGCCGAGCGCATAGAGCCACAGGCGTTGCCGGTGCGAAATGGGCAGGCCGACATCTGCGCTCATCGCGAACTCCATACACCGGTGGCGCGTGCGCCGAGCAGCCACTGGAAGAGGCCGAGCAGCGCAAGCGTGACCACCAGCAGCACCACACCAAGCGCGCCGCCGGCGCCCCAATTCGAATAGAGGCTGGTGGTCTGCTCCATGCGCATCGCCCACATGATCACCTTGCCACCGCCCATCAGCGCCGGCGTGACGAAGAAACCCAGACAAAGCACGAAGACGATGACCACGCCCGAGGCAAGGCCCGGCAGCGAGAGCGGAAAGAAGATCTGCCGGAAGGTGGCGACAGGGCCGGCGCCGAGGTTCATGCCGGCGCGCAGGCAGTCGGTGTCGATGGTCTTCATCGAGGCGTAGAGCGGCAGCACCAGGAACGGCAGCAGGATGTGCGTCATGCCGATGACGACGCCGGAAAGATTGTTGGCGAGCGGTAGCGGCTGGCTGATGACGCCGAGATCGATCAGCCAGCTGTTGATCAGCCCCTTGCGCTGCAGGATCACCAGCCAGGCATAGGTTCGCACCAGCACCGATGTCCAGAATGGCAAGATGACGAAGATCAGGCAGATCGACGCCGCCCGGCGCGGCAATTGCGACAGCATATAGGCCAGGGGATAGCCAAGAAGAACGCAGGCAGCGGTGACGATGAAGGCGACCTTGAAGGTGGTGACGAAGGTCTTGATGTAGGAGGCCTGTTCGAAGAAGCGGGCATAGTTGGCGGCGCTGAAGGCGCCGGCTTCATCGAACAGCGAGAGCCAGAACAGCCAGCCGATCGGCACGACGATGACCGCGCAGACGAGGAACAGGCTCGGCGCCAGTAGCGCCAGCAGCCGAAGGGATTCGCGCCGGGCGTCGGCGCGCAGCGCCTGCGCGTTCAGCTGCTGATGGCTGGCGTCGTCCACGAGGGCCGATTGCGCTGACATCAGTCCGCCGCCACCAGGATAGCGTCCTGCGCGTCGATACCGAGGTTGACGGGTTGGCCGGCAGCCGGAAGCCTGGCCAGCACGTCGCTGCGGCAATAATCGCGCAGCGTCAGCTGCCTGCCGTCAGGCAGCGCTGCGTAGCAGACGAAACTGTCGCCCTGATAAATGATGTCGCCGACCGTGGCGCGCAGCACACTGACGCCGTTCGCCGGTTCGGCCTCCGTCACCAGCCGCAGCTTCTCGGGCCGCACCACCAGGAGGCGCTGGCCCGAGGTCGGCGCCGGCATTGCCGTGTGGATTCGCTTGTCTCCGTACCAGGCCGAGCCGTTGCGGCATTCCACCGGAATGAAGTTCGATTCGCCGATAAAGCCTGCCACAAATCGGGTCTGCGGCGTCGCGTAGAGGGCTTCCGGGCGGTCGAGCTGCTCGATGCGTCCTTCGTTCATCACGGCGATGCGGTCCGACATGGTGATGGCTTCGCGCTGGTCGTGCGTGACATAGACCGTCGTCATGCCCAGCCGGCGATGCAGGCTGCGCAGTTCAATCTGCATGTGTTCACGCAGTCCCTTGTCCAACGCCGACAAGGGTTCGTCCATCAGCACGATGCGCGGCTCGAACACGATGGCGCGCGCCAGGGCCACGCGCTGGCGCTGGCCGCCCGAGAGCTGGTCGACCCCGCGTTCGCCCAGTCCCTGCAGTTTCACCAGGTCCAGCGCTTTCTCGACACGCGCGGCCATCTCGGCCGCTGGCACGCGGCGCTGCTTTAGCGGAAAGGCGATGTTGTGAAACACATTCATATGCGGAAACAGCGCATAGTTCTGGAACACCATGCCGATGTTGCGTTTGTGCGGAGGCGTGGCGATGATCTCCTCGTCGCCGACCTTGATCGAGCCGGCATTGGCCCGCACAAAGCCGGCCAGGATCATCAGCAGCGTCGTCTTTCCGGATCCGGAAGGACCAAGCAGCGTCAGGAATTCGCCGGCAGCGACATCGAGGCTCAGATCCCGCAGGACCGACACGGCGCCAAATCGTTTCTCTATGCGACGAATGCCGATGGGGAGCGCGGAGGGCGCAATGGACAAAAGCTTCTCCCGGGATTGTGAGGCGCGGCATGGTGGCAGGGCGAAGGTTCGTCGCCCTGCCGCAAGTCGAGGTTCCGGTCGCAGCCTATTGCTGGATCAGATTGTTGAACTTCTCAGTGGCTTCCACGAGATTGTCGCGCCAGAACTCGGCATCCTGCAGCACCTGCTTCTTGACGTTTTCGGGCGCTGAGTTGATGTCCTTGATCCGCTCCGGCGGGATCTTGCCGGTCTCGAATGCCTTCTCGTTGACCGGACCGTTGTCGACATAGAGCGGCAGATTGGCCTGCAGGTCAGGGCTGACGAACATGGCCAGCGCCTTCATGGCGGCATCCTTGTTCTTGGCGCCCTTGGGGATGACCATGCAGTCGGCGGTGAGCACACCCTGGTCGAAGGAGAAGCTGACCGGGGCGCCGCTCTTCTTCAGCGTGCCGGCGCGGCCGTTCCAGATGCTCGCCATGTCGACTTCGCCGTCCTTGACCAATTGCATGGCCTGGGCGCCGGAGGTCCACCAAGCATCGACGTTGCCGCGGATCTTGTCGACGGATTTCAAAGCACCGTCGATGTCGACGGGGTAGACTTTGTCGATTGGGGTACCTTCGGCAAGAGCGGCAACGCTCAGCGTTTCCGTCGCCTGGCTGCCGCTCAATGCGCGCCGGCCCGGAAACTTTTTGACATCCCAGAAATCCGCCCATGTTTTTGGGCCTTTGTCGCCGAAGACGTCGGTTCGGTAGATGAGGACGACAGATGTGTAGGAGATGCCGACCCAGTCGTCATGGACGAGTTTCGGATTGATGCCGGCCTTGTCGATGATGTTGTAATCGAGCTTTTCGAACAGGCCTTCCTTCGAGCCGCGCGCGCATTCGTCGGCGCCGAGTTCGGTGAGGTCCCACTTCACCGCATTGCCGGTCACCTGCAGGCGGACATCGTCCAGGCCGTTGGTGGTGTCTTCCTTGATGGTGATGCCGAGCGCATCGGCGGCCGGCTTGAAGAACGCCTTGGTCTGCGCCTCCTGATAGGTGCCGCCCCATGAGGCGACGGTGATTGTGTCGCCGGCGATCGCCGGCACCGCAACCGAGGCCAAAAGGCCTGCGATGGCAAAAATTCTGACGTTGCTGGTCCTGTTCATTTTCGGTTCTCCAACCGGTGTTCCCATTGTTTTTGATTTCGCATGCTATTTTGTATACAATTTTGAGTGTAGCCTAGGGGCTGGTGAAGTCAACAGTCCCTGGTACTGCCGACTTAAGCGTCTCGTGCCGTTGGGGATGGGCTCACCGGGCGTGGCAAATGACGCCGACTGTGAATACAGATAGGCCTGAGAGAACTTCGACGTCCGGCTAAGAACCTGAGAAACGGAACCGATCATTGGCCAAGGAAACGAAAAACACGCTGCGCGACTCGGTCTACTCGTCTCTCAAGGCAATGATCGTGACCGGCCAGATCCCGCCCGGGTCGCGCGTCACCGAAAATGACATCGCCGCCAAGCTGAATGTCAGCCGCACGCCGGTGCGCGAGGCCTTCAACCGCCTTGAGCGCGACGGACTGGTCACCGGCAGGCCGCGTCAGGGCTATGCCGTTACCGAGTTCGACATCAACATGTTTCGCGAGGCGTTCGAAATCCGCGAACTGCTCGACGGACACGCCACCGAACTGGCCGCCGCCAAGGCAACCGAAAAGGACATGACGCGGCTTCGCGGCATGCTGGCCGAATGCGAGCGGTTGGCCGCAATTCCCGACCGCACCACCAGGGAGAAATTTGCGGAGCTGGAGGTTGGCATCGACCTACACCGCGTGATCGCCGAAATCAGCGGCAACGTCATGCTTCACGGCATGCTGTGCGGCATACTGGACAAGTGCCAACACTATGTATGGACGGAATTGCTTTTTCTGGACGAGTGGAAGATCGCACGCGACGAACATGCCGCCATCGTCGAAGCGATAGGCGCCGGAGACGTGAACCGGGCCGGCAGTCTGGCCCGCGCCCATGTGCGCGGATCGCGCGAAAACACGCTGCGCCTGCTGCAGGCCAAGTCCGACTATCAATCATTCCTTGCCAAGGCGTCCTGACCGGGCTGGATCCTAAAACCAGATCAACCAGACAAGCTGCAGGATGACCAAAGCGATGGCGTCCCAGAAAATGAGCTCGCCGGTCGAGAACCAGCGCCTCGACCGGTTGAAGCTGTAGAACAGCCGCCAGACCAGAGCGGCGGCGGCCAGCGGCGCCAGAGCGAGCAGCGTGCTCACCGCAGCCGCGCTCCCGACACCGCATCGAACGTGTGCAGCGCTGCTGGCGGAAAGCGCAGATGCAGCGGCTGGCCGGGACCGTAGGCGCGATCGTCATTGGCGGTCCTGACGATCAGCGCATTCGCCTCGCTCTTGGCGAAGATCAGTACGTCGGGCTCGACCGGCTCGACGACATCGACGGCGAAACGGATCGCGTCGCCGGCGGAAGCGTCGACGAGCTGGATCTGTTCAGGGCGGATGCCGAGCACGATCGGACCGTCCGGCCGTCCGGGCAGCGGGCAGGTAAAGCCGCTGGCATGGAAAACACCGTCGCGGACATCGCCGTCGAACGTGTTCATGGCCGGGCGGCCGATGAATTCGGCGATGAAGCGGTTGGCCGGCCGCCGGTAGATCTCGCGCGGATCGTCATACTGGATCAGCGCGCCTTCGCGCAGCACCGCGACCCTGGTCGCCAGCGTCATCGCCTCTTCCTGGTCATGGGTGACGAAGACGAAGGTCTTTTTCAACTCTCGATGCAGGCGCTTCAACTCGGTGCGCATGTGGAGCCGCAGCAAGGCGTCGAGGTTGGACAGCGGCTCGTCCATCAGGCAAAGACTGGGCTGCCAGACCAGCGCGCGGGCCACTGCGACGCGCTGCGCCTGGCCGCCCGACAGTTGCGAAGGACGGCGGTCGAGGTAACGCGTGATTTCCAGAAGCTCGGCCATGGCGCGCACGCAGCGGTCGAGCTCGGCGGCCGGCATTTTTCGGATGCGCAAGGGATAGGCGATGTTCTCGTAGACGCTCTTGTGGCTGTAGAGCGCGTAGTTCTGGAACACCATGCCCATGCCGCGCAGGCGCGGCGGCAGGTCGGTGACATCGCGGCCTTCGACCAGGATACGGCCGGCGGTCGGACGTTCAAGGCCGGCAAGCAGCCGGCAGGCTGTGGTCTTGCCGGAGCCCGAAGGGCCGAGCAGCACGAGGAATTCGCCGGGCTCGAAAGCGAGGTCGAGCGCCTGCAGCGCCACCGTCCCGTCCGGGAAGGCCTTGGTGACGCCGTCGAAAACAATTGCCATGCAAGATCCCTTCAACCCTTGACCGCGCCGAAGGTCAGGCCGCGGACGAGCTGTTTCTGGACAAGGAAAGTGAAAAGCACGATCGGCAGCGTCGCCACGATGGCGACCGCCGCTACCTGTCCCCACAGCGTGCCATGCGGCGTCACCAGCCCGGGTATGCCGACGGTCAGCGGACGCCCATCGAAGGCGACGAGGATGAAGGCATAGAGGAACTCGTTCCACGACAGGATGAAGCATAGCACCGCCGTCGCGCCGATGCCGGGCGCGGCCAGCGGTGCTACAACGAAGAAGAAAGCGCCGAGCCGCGAGCGGCCGTCCATCATCGCCGCCTCGTCGATCTCCCTGGGGATTTCGGCAAAGAAGCCGCGCATCATCCAGACGACGAGCGACAGGTTGAAGGAGGTGTGGGCGATCACCACGGCATAGATGGTGTCGATCAGGCCAAGCGAGGTGAAGAACAGGAACAGCGGCACGGCGATCGAGATCGGTGGCGCCATGCGCGTCGTCAGAAAGAAGAAGAACAGGTCTTCCTTGCCGGGAAAATCAGAGCGGGCGAAGCCATAGGCTGCCGGCGCACCGATGAGGATGCAAAGTACCGTCGACGATACCGAAATCAGCACCGAATTGATCGCCAGCGGCCAGTATTCCTTGTCGATGAAGACGGCCGGATAGTTGGCGAGCGTCGGCGCGAAGCTCCATTTCGGCACCGACGACAACAGGTCGACGCGGTTCTTGAACGAGGCCAGCACCATCCAGACGTAAGGCGTCAAGGCAACCACGACGGCGACGAGCAGCACGGCCCAGGCAAAGCTCTTCCAGGCGCGATTGGTGGACTGGTCGATCATCGCCGTGCCCTCAAAACGCCGCCGCCGGCTTGCGGCTCGACCAGTAGACGGCCTTGTAGAAGACCGAGCACAGGATCAGCACGACGAGATAGATCATGAAGGCGACCGCGGCGCCGTAGCCGAGGTCCCAGTTGCGGAAGTTGACGCGGTAGGCATAGATCGAGACCAGCTCGGTCAGCGTTCCCGGGCCGCCGCCGGTCATCAAAAACACCTTGTCGAATTCCTTGAAGGCGTCGATGCCGCGCAAGAGCAGCACCAGCGCTATGACCGGCCGCAGCAGCGGCAGCATGACATCGCGAAAAATCTGGAACGGTTTGGCGCCGTCCATCATCGCCGCCTCGAACGGTGCGCGCGGCAGGCTCATCATGCCGGCCAGCATGATCAGGGTGACGAAAGGCGTCCACTGCCAGACGTCGATGGCGACGATGGTCGGAAAGACGAGGTCGGGCGCCGAAAGCACCGCGGCGTTCTGCGCCAGCAGGCCGACCTTGCGCATGTAGAAGGTGAGCATGCCGAAATCGCCCTGCAGAAGCAGGCGCCAGATCAGCCCGACGGCGACCGGCGCAATCATCATCGGGATGAGCAGCAGCGTGGTCAAAAGCCGCTGGCTGGCGACGAAGCGGAAGATCATGAAGGCCAGCGCGAAGCCGAGCAGGAATTCGAGACCCACGGCGATGAGGACGAATTTCAGCGTCAGCAGGAACGACGCCCAGAAGAACGGATCGTTGCGCATCAGCTTGCGGAAATTGTCGAAGCCGACAAACGCGCCGGAATGGCTGGCATCGGCAAAGCTGAGGTCGGTCAACGCGGTATAGACCATGTAGTAGAACGGGCCGACCAGGAAGACGACGACAAGCAGCGTCGCTGGCAGCATCAGCAGCGGTCCCACCCCACCGTCGAGAAGCGGCATTCCGCGCGGCGATGGAGTGCGGTTCGTCACGGGCATTTCCTGCGGACAAGAATGGCTACCCGCTTGTGCGGGTAGCCTCTGCGCGACATTCGAGACCTATCGTGCCGGATAGGTCATGGGTGCGCAAGAACCGAGCAATGTCGAGATGTCGGTGGCGGCGGTGTCCAGGGCAGCCTGCGCTTCCTTCTCGCCGGCGAGGTAGGACGACAGCTCGCGCACCAATATGTCGGTCATCTCTGCCGATTGCGGCAGTGTCGCCTTCGGCACCGCATGCTCGTTGGCCTCCATCGAAGCCTTGGCATAGGGCAGCTTCTGCACCTCCGCCGAAGCATAGACATCGGGCCGGCCGGAAGCGCCGCCATTGAGATGCTGCTCAAGCTGGCGGTCATAACCCATCATCCACTGGACGAAGAGGAAGGCGGCCTGCGGGTTCTTCGAATAGACCGGGATGAGATAGGTCCAACCCTCGACCTGGCCGATCTTGCCGCCTTCGCCTTGCGGCACGAGGTCGAAGCCGACCTTGCCGACGACGGTGGAGGCGGTGGTGTCGACCGACACGGCATAGGTGGCGTCGTTCCACATGATCAGTTCGGCGACCTTGGCCTGCTGCATCAGCGCCATGACGTCGTCCCAGAAATAGTTGAGGCTGTCCGGCGGTGAGAACTGCAGCAGACTCTTGTAATATTCGAGCGAGGCGACGGCCTTGGGGCTGTTGACGATGACCGGGCCGCAGGCCGAGCCGCTCTTCACGTCGAGCACGTCGCCGCCGAAGGAATAGAGGAAGTTGAGCCACTCGTACCACAGCGCCTCATGGCGCTTGCCCTGCAGGGCTGTGCCGTAGAAGCCCTGGTCGGGGCGGTAGAACCATTCGGCGATGTCGCGATACTGCTTCCAGTCCTTGGCGGGCGCCAGGTCGTAGCCATACTTCGCCTTGAAGCCGGCCTGCTCCTTGGGATCGGCGAGCAGGTCCGAGCGATACCACATGAACATGTTGAGCACGGTGAAGGGGAAGCCGTACTCCTTGCCGTCATACCAGGAGATCTCGTGCCAGGCAGTCTGGTAGAGCTGCTTTTCCGGCTCGAAGGTCGGATCGCGCAAAGCCGGGTCGGCCATCATCTTGGCGATTTCGATCAGATGATTGTTGGTGGCGAACTTGCCGAGCTCGCGGTGCGGCTGGATGATGACGTCGTAACGGCCGCGGTGCGAATTGAGATCGAGCTGCACCTTGTTGACGGCTTCCGAATGCTCATACATCTCGACTTCGACATGGATGCCCGTCTGCTTTTCAAACTCCGGCGCCATCTTCTTCAGCGCTTCGAGCGGCGGCAGCGCCTCGCCGACCATGCGGATGGTCTGGCCGCTGTAGGGCTTCGACGCCTCCTTCAGGTCCCACGCAGCAGCCTGTGTGATTTGCCACATAAGGGCGGCGACGACGAGCAGTCCGGATGCGGTACTCCCACGTCTCAGCGGCTTGAGCATTCTTCCCTCTCCCTAGAAGTCGTGCCTGGCGGGCCGGCGCCCGTTCTGTCATAAAATGTGTGGTACTGCAAATTAAAATGTGGCACCTTGCAACAAATGGTTGGGAGATGTTAACAGACCGGCAGTAAACCGGCTTTCCCGACCAGGCGAGGGACCTTTCGGATGGACTTCATCTTCATGCTGACGCGTAACGATCGCACGGTCGAGGACTGCCTCGACCTTGTCGAGCTGATCGAGCCGGTCGGGCTGAAGCATGTCGGCTTCAAGGACATCGGCGTGGCGCCGGATGTATTGAGCAAGCTCGCCGGCGCCATTCGCCGGACAGGCGCCACCACTTACATGGAAGTTGTCTCGACGACAGCAGAGGCCTGCCTCAATTCGGCGCGCATCGCCAGGGATCTCGGCATCCAGCGGCTGCTCGGCGGCACCCAGGTCGACGAGATCATGGCGCTGCTGGAAGGGAGCGATACCGAATACTACCCTTTTCCGGGCCGGCCGGTCGGGCATCCGACCAAGCTCGGCGGCTCCCCTGGAGAGGTGGAGGCCGATTGCCGCGCCTTCGCCGAAAAGGGTTGTGCGGGATGCGACATCCTCGCCTATCGCGCCACCGAGGCCGACCCGGCCGAACTGGTTCGCGCCGCCCGGCGCGGGCTTGGGCCGTCGCGGCATCTGATCGTCGCCGGCGCCGTAGCCTCGGCCGATCGGATCAAGGCAATCAAGCAGGCCGGCGCCAACGCTTTTACCATTGGCACAGCGGTTTTCGACGGTTCCTATTCGCCGACGAAAGGTTCTATCCTCTCGCAGTTGCGGGATGTCCTCGCGGATTGCGAGCGTGTCTAATGCCAGTCATCGGCCTCGATCTGGGCACACAAAGCCTGAAGGCGATCGTCGTCGATGACGAATTGCGGCTGCGTGGCGAGGCCGCTGTGCTTTATCAGCCGGCCTTCCCGGCTCCGGGTTGGGCCGAACAGAATCCGGCGCTGTGGCTGGCGGCGCTCAAGCCGGCTATTGCCGGCGCACTCGACAAGGCTGGGCTTGCACCATCCGACATCAGGGGCTTTGCCATTGCCGGCCAGCTCGACGGCTGCGTCGCGGTCGACGGCAGCGGCCAGGCCCTGGCGCCTTGCATCATCTGGATGGATCGGCGGGCGTCGGGAGAAATCGCCGGCATAGATCCAGGTTTCATCCGGGAGCGCACCGGTCTCGTCCTCGACGCCACCCATATGGCGGCGAAAATCCGCTGGGCAGCGCGCAACCTGCCCGAAGCGCGTCGCGTGGCGCTCTGGCACCAGCCCGTTTCGTTCGTGGTCGCTGCGTTGTGCGGTCGTGCCGTCATCGACCACGCACTTGCCTCGACGACCATGCTCTATGGGCTGAACGAGCGCCACTATGCCGGCGATCTGCTGGCGGCCTTCGACATCGATGCGGATAAGCTGCCGGGCATCGACGATGCATCGGCGGCCGCCGGCGCCTTGACCGCGGTCGGCGCCGAACTGACAGGCCTGCCTGTGGGCACGCCGCTGGCAGTCGGCACGGGCGATGATTTTTCCGCCGCCATCGGCGCCGGCGTTGTCGTGCCCGGTATCGTTGCCTGCAATCTCGGCACGGCAGAAGTGGTCGGTGCGGTGTCGGACACGCTTCGCCTCGATCCCGGCGGCCTGGTCGAGACACATGGTTTTCTCGGTGACCGCTATTTCGTCTCCAATCCCGGATGGCTTTCTGGCGGCGCAGTGACCTGGTTCCAGTCTACCTTCGGCGTCGGTTCCCCGGCGGCGATGTCGGAGCTGGCGGCGACGGTCGTTGCCGGCAGCGACGATCTGCTGTTCCTGCCGGCACTGTCCGGCGCCATGGCGCCGCGCTGGATTGCCGAGGCGCGCGGTGCTTTCTACGGGCTGACATCCTTCCACGGCAAAGCGGCCTGCGCCCGCGCAGTGCTGGAAGGCTGTGCCTTCGGCATGCGCGACGTGGTCGACCGACTGGACGAGCTTGGCATCGCCACCGGGCGCATCAGGCTTTCCGGCGGCGGTGCCCGCAGCCCGGTGTGGTCGCAAATCCGTGCCGATGTCAGCGGCAGGCCTGTCGAGATAGCAAGTGCCGCCGATGCCTCGCCGATCGGCGCGGCAATCCTTGCCGCCACCGCCATCGGCCTTGCGTCCTCGGTGCAGCAGGCGGCCGAAAGGTTGGGCGGCGGCATCGAGACGATCGACCCAAATCCTTCGGCCATGGCCGCCTACGACAGAAGTTACCGCCGGTATCGGACCCTGTTCGATGCCCTGACCCCGCTTCATAGCGACTGATTGGACGACATCCCGATGTCCAAGGAAATGCTCGATAGCCTCATTGCCGGCACCCTTCCCGACCCGGATGACGAGGGAATGCTATCGGTGCCGCTAAAGACCATCGTCATCGGGCGCGGTCTTGGTGACGAGGCCGATGCGCTGGTCAAGCCGCTGCCGCTCGGCCGCAAGCTTGCGGTGGTGATGGATCCGGAAACCCGCCTGGCGCTGGGCGAGAGGGTCTCGATCGCGCTGCGCGGCAGCAGCGATGTCGACAAGATCATCCTGCCGCGCCATCCGCATCCGGACATGGACGCCGTGCGATCGGTGATCGCCCGCACGCAGAATGCCAGCGGACTGGTCGCGGTCGGATCGGGTTCGATCAACGACATCACCAAATATGCCGCCCATCTGACCCAAAAACCCTATGTGGTGTTCGGCACCGCGCCGTCGATGAACGGCTACACCTCGGTGTCGGCGGCGATCACTCAGGACGGCCTGAAGAAATCGCTGACGGCGAGCCTGCCGGTCGGGGTGTTCCTCGACCTCGACGTGATGGCACGGGCGCCGCACCGGCTGATCGCAGCCGGCTTCGGCGATTCGATGGCGCGGCCGACCGCGCAGACCGACTGGCTGATGGCGCACCTTTTCCTCGGTACGCCCTACAGGCAGGCGCCGTTCATGCTTCTGGCCGAGGACGAGAAGGCGCTCATCGCCAAGGCCGGCGAACTCAGGACCGGCGACCTCGCGGCAATGGAAGTTCTAGTCCGCACGCTGGTCATGTCGGGGCTCGGCATGACTTTGTGCGGTGGCTCCTATCCGGCCAGCCAGGGCGAACATCTGATCGCCCACTACATCGATATGCGCGGCCAGGGACTGCCCGATGCGCATCACGGCGAACACATAGCGGTGACGACGTTGACGATGGCGCGGCTGCAGGAGCGGGTGTTGGCATTGCCGGAACTGCAGCTTGCCCCGTCCTCCGATACGCCGGACCGTTTCATCGAGATCTTTGGCGAAACCCTCGGACGCTCCTGCTGGGCAGCGTTCAAGCCCAAGCTGCTCGACAATGAGCGGGCGACCGCCATCAACACCATGCTGGCCGAGCAATGGCGTTCGTATCGCGAAAGGCTTTCCCGCGTGGCCCGTCCGGCGCGCGAGATCGCGGCAGCACTGCGTGCCGCCGGCGCGCCAACCACGCCGCAGGAGGTCGCCATACCCGCCGCCTTCTACGATGAAGCGGTAGCCAATGCGCGGCTGATCCGCGACAGGTTCACGATGCTCGACGTCGCGGCCGCCTCGCTCGAAACGGTCGCGGCGGGAGCCTGAGCGAGTGCTGCGTCCGCTCGCCGACTTCACCGGCCTGGATCGTCGCAGGATCGCCGTCGTACTGACCGACATCGACGACACCTTGACCGACAAGGGGCGGCTGCCGGCAAAGGCCTATGCGGCGCTGGAACGGCTGAAGCAGGCCGGGTTCATCGTCGCGCCGGTTACCGGCCGGCCTGCCGGCTGGTGCGACCTGATCGCCCGGCAATGGCCGGTGGACGGCGTGATCGGTGAGAACGGCGCCTTTTATTTTCGCTACGACGACGCTGCCAAGCGGATGGTCCGCCACTACGCCAGAAGCGCTGCCGAACGGCAGGCCGACGCGGCGCGTTTGCGCGAGATCGAACGCGCCGTGCTCGCGGAAATTCCGGGTGCGGCGGTCGCTGCCGACCAGACCTATCGCGAGGCCGACCTTGCGATCGATTTCTGCGAAGACGTCGCACCGCTGCCCAAAACCGAAGTGCTGAAGATCGTCGGTATCTTCCAACGCTTCGGTGCGACGGCGAAAATCTCGTCCATCCATGTCAATGGCTGGTTCGGCACATACGACAAACTGTCGACAAGCCGGCTATTCTTGCGCGACTGTTTCGGTATAGATATTGACCACGACAAGGACAGCATTGTCTTCGTCGGCGATAGTCCAAACGATGCACCAATGTTCGGCTTCTTCCCCAACAGCGTCGGCGTCGCTAATGTGCTGGACTTCGCCGGCGAACTTCCGGCATCTCCTGCCTTCGTCACAAGCGGGCGCGGCGCGCACGGATTTGCCGAGCTTGCCGACGCGTTGATTGCTGCAAAGGGAATGGAATAATCATGGATCATGGCCGACTGACGAAGAAGGAGCGGCACGCGCTTATCCTTTCGGAAGTGCGCCGGTCGGCGTCCATTCGCATATCCAAGCTTGCGCGCCGCATCGGCGTCGCCGGCGAGACCATCCGCCGCGATCTCATCGAGCTGGGCGATGCCGGGCTGATCAACCGCACTTATGGCGGCGCGACGATCTCGCTGGTGACGTCCGAACCGGTAATCTCCGAGCGCGGCCTGACCCTGGTCGAGGAGCGCGCCCGGATCGGCCGCGGCGCCGCGGGCCTGATCGAGAAAGGCCAGATCGTAATGATCGATGGCGGCTCGACCACCTATGAGGTGGCGCGCAACCTTTCCCAGCTGAAGCGCGACCTGACTATTATCACCAATTCCACCGGCGTCGCCTCGGTGGCTGGCGCCAATCCGACCTTCCGCGTGCTGCTCTGCCCCGGAACCTATGACAGCCGGGAAGGTAGCGTGCTGGGCGAAGACACTGTCGAGTTCGTGCGCCGCTACAATGCCGACGTCGCCATCATCGGGGCGTCGGGACTAAGCGCCGACGGTCCGAGCGACATGATCTCGGGCGCCGCGGCAGTCAAGCGCGCGATGATATCGCGTTCCCTGTCGACGGTGCTGGTTGTGACCCACGACAAGTTCGGCCGCTCCAGCCTGGAACGCATCTGCGGACTTGACGACATTGCCGATATCGTCACCGACAGCGAACCGAAGGCCGACCTGCGCACTGCCACCAAACAGGCGGGCACGGAGCTGCATGTGTTCCCGCCGACTGATTAGAGGGGGCGCCGCTACCTATCCGGCAGCATCCCGGTTGGTCAGCGCGATGTGGCAGCATCCCGAGCCATGGCCCGGCGACCAGGTGACATTGTCGAAGCGCACGCCCGTCGCCTCGAACAGGCCTCGGTCGAAAGCGCCGGCGATGCGGCAGAGCGTGGCAAGTTTCTCGTCACCGACACCGGCCTCGACCCAGGCATCCTTCAGCGGGCACCGTTTCACCTTGAAGGCGATGTGGTCCGGCCCGCGCTCGACATCGGTCGGATACATCAGGCCGCCGTCCGGGCTGACGGCCAGGAATGCTTCACCAATGGCCGGCGCGTCGTTGGGCCCGAAGCGGGCAAAGGCGGTCGCCGCCACCTCCTTGCCGCGCTGTTCGATGGTGCGGACCATGATCGCCTCGGCTTTGTCCGCGCCCAGCTCGCTGGTCAGTTCATCGAGCAACAGGCGGTAGAGATCGGCGCGGTTGCGGAAGGCGGAATCGAGTTCGCGCGACAGTTTTTCGGCTCTGGCTTCTGGGTCGGTCATGGTAGCTGCCTTGGTCTTCTGTTCAATCTTGGTGCCGCCGCCACCAGCGCCTTGCCGATTGCCGATTGCGGCGCGTCGATGACGGCGCGGGCGTCGCCGCTCTCGGCAATCCGCCCGGCGTCGAGAAGGACGAGCCGGTGGGCCATGGCTCTGACAACGCCGAGATCATGCGAAATGAAGAGATAGGCGATCCGTTCCCTGGCTTGCAGGTCGAGCAGCAGCTCAAGAATCTGTCCGCGCACCGAAACGTCGAGTGCCGACACCGCCTCGTCGAGCACGATCAGCGACGGTTTCGTGGCGATGGCGCGGGCAATCGCCACGCGCTGGCGCTGGCCGCCCGATATTTCGTGGATGGCGCGCGGGGCGAGATCGGCGGAGAGCCCCACGCGTTCGAGCAAGGCGGCAATGCGGGCGGGGCGCTCGGCGCGAGAGGCGATGGCATGGATGCGCAAGGGATCGTCGAGCACGCGCGCCACAGTGGCGCGTGGATTGAAGGCGGCGAGCGGATCCTGGAACACCATTTGCAGCCGCGCGCGCCTGGCGCGCAAGGCCGCACCCTTCAAGGCAAGGAAGTCATCGCCTTCGAATTGTATGGTTCCGGCATCGGGCTCGATAAGCCTGAGCACCAGCCGCGCGATTGTCGACTTGCCGCTGCCGGAGGGGCCGGCCAGCGCCAGCGTTTCGCCGGGTTCGATGGTGAAGGAGACGCCGTCGACGGCGGCGATGGCCGTGCCGCCGCGGCGGTAGCGCTTGGTCAGGTCGGAGACGGCGAGCACACTCATGCCGGCGCCTGCCGCAGCAGCGGCGAGGCGTCGAGGCCAAGATGGGCGTCGAGCAGCCCGCGCGTATAGTCCTGGCGCGGGGCATTGATGATCTGCTCAGTCGGGCCGATCTCGATCAGCTCGCCGTGCCGGAACACGGCGATGCGTTCGGCAAGCTCGGCGGCAAGTGCGATGTCGTGGCTGATGAACAGCAGCGTCATGCCGTCCTCGGCCACCAGTTGCCGAATGAGGCTGACGATCTCGGCTTGCACGATGGTGTCGAGCGCGCTGGTCGCCTCGTCGGCGATCAGCAGCCTTGGGCCAGCCGCGATCGCAGCACCGATCGCCACGCGCTGCTTCTGGCCACCGGAGAGCTGGTGCGGAAAGGCGCGCATGGTCGAGTCCGGGTCAGGCAGGCGGACGCGTCCGAGCAACTGCTTTGCCTTGGCATAAGCCTGCGGCCAGTCGACGCCGAGATGGGTGTGGGCGACTTCGGCGATTTGTTTACCGATGGTCATCACGGGGTCGAGGCTGGCGGAAGGGTCCTGGAAGACGTAGCCGATGTCGCGGCCGGGGAGGGGGGACCTGTCGCTAGGACGGGAAGGGTGGCGCTCTACGGCGCCCCCCTCTGTCCTGCCGGACATCTCCCCCACACGGGGGGAGATTGCGCTGTCGCTGCCGCTTTCGCCAATCTCCAACGTTGCAGACCGAGAGCCGGCGACGGAGCTGCCAATCTCCCCCCTTGTGGGGGAGATGTCCGGCAGGACAGAGGGGGGCGCGAAGGAATGAGACGATTCCGACATGTACCAATCGATGCGACCTTCGACCTTGGCGCTTGCCGGCAACAACCCCGCAATCGCCAACGCCAGCGTGCTCTTGCCTGAACCGCTTTCGCCGATGATCGCCAGCCGTTCACCGGCAAAGACATCAAGACTGATGCCGTTCAGCGCCGTAACCTCGCTGCCATCGCTGATATAGTGCACGGAAAGATCGCGGATCGAAGCGAGCGCCGTCACGACAGGCTCCTTCGCACAGCCGTCGTCTCGACCACACCTTCGCCGGCGAGGTAGACGCCGAGCACGGTCAGTATGAGGGCTACGCCCGGGACGATCGACAGGAAGGGCGCGGTGCGCAGCACAGTTCGGCCTTCGGCGATCATGCCGCCCCAAGTGACGCGGTTGGGGTCGCCGAGGCCGAGGAAGGACAGTGCTGCTTCGGTGAGGATCGCGGCGGCGACGATCACCGAGGACAGCGCCAGCACCGGCGGCAAGGCGTTGGGCAGCACCTCGTGGAAAGCGATTTCGAGCGGATGCATGCCGATGACACGGGCGCCGGCGACATAGTCGCGCTCGCGGATCGACAGAACTTCGGCGCGCGCTACACGTGCCGGTCCGGTCCAGGCGCCGAGCGCGATTGCCGCGACGACGATGCCGAGCGACGGGCCGACGACGCTGACGAAGGCCAGCGCCAGAAGAAAGCTGGGCACGGTCTGGAAGGCATCGGTGATGCGCATCAGCACCTCATCGATGAGGCCACCGGCAAAGCCGGCCAGCGTGCCGACGACCGCGCCGATGAAGAGCGCGGCGGCCGCTGCCGCCAGACCGACCGCCAGGGAGGTACGGGCGCCGTGGAACAACTCGGCCAGCACATCGCGGCCGAGCCGGTCGGTGCCGAGCGGCAGCGACCAGTCCTGAAACGGCGGCAGCAGCGCCCGGCCGGCAATGGCCTGCGGATCGCCGGGGAACAACAGCGACGCAAACAGCGCCATGGCGAAAAGCAGCGCCAGGATGATCGCGCCGGCGACCGCTTCCGGCCGACGCAGGTACCGATTAAGCGGTTTCACGCGCTGGCCTCGCTGGCGCCGACGCGCGGGTCGAGGAAGGCGTAGGCGATGTCGACGGCAAGGTTGATGGCGATGACCAGCACAGCGCTGGTGAGGATGATGCCGAGCAGCAGCGGCGTGTCGCGCGCGGCCACCGCCTCCTGCGCCAGCCGGCCGAGCCCGGGCACGGCAAAGACGCTCTCGATGACGACGCTGCCGCCCAGCATTTGCGCCGATTGCAGGCCGAGCATGGTGACCAGCGGCAAGAGCGCGTTGCGGGCGACATGGGCAAGCACGATGCGGCGGCGCGAAAGCCCTCTGGCGCGGGCGGCCAGCACAAAATCCTGGCGCCAGGCCTCGGCCATGCCGGCGCGCATCATGCGAAGATAGAGCGCGAGATAGATGAAGCCGAGGGCGGAAACCGGCAGCACGAGATGGACGGCGATGTCGGCGGCGCGGGCAAGCCCGGTCTTGTCCGAGGCCAGTGTCTCGATCCCGCCAATCGGCAGCCAGCGCAGGTCGACGGCAAAGACGACGATCAGAACCAGGCCGAGCCAGAAGCCCGGCACGGCATAAAGCGCCAGCGAGCCGATGGACAGGAAGCGGTCGCGAAAGCTGCCGGGTCTGGCGCCGGCATAGACGCCGAGCGCCGAGCCCAAACCGAAGGAAAACGCGGTGGCGCTGACCATGAGGAGCAGCGTGGTGGGGAGGCGCTCCAGGATCAAGTCACGGATCGGCCGCGAGAAGGTGACGGATTGGCCGAGGTCTAGATGCAGCAGCGCCCAGAGATAGTTGGCGAGCCGTGTCAGTTCCGACTGGTCGAGACCCCAGCGATGGCGCAGCAATTCAATCATGCCGGCGTCGCCGCCGGTCGAGACGATGTAGGCATCGACCGCGTCGCCGGGAGCGGCTTCGAGCAAAAGGAACGTGCCGATGATGACAATCAGCAGCACGAAGACGCTGCCGACGAGACGGCGGCGGATGAGGGTGAGGGCGCGGGTCATGGGGAAAAGGGAGCGCGCGCAGGCATTTGAAGTTGCGCTCTACGGCGCCCCCCTCTGTCCTGCCGGACATCTCCCCCACACGGGGGGAGATTGGCAGTTCCCACGCCGCGCTCGCTGCGGCAACGCCGGCGATTAGCGAAGGCCGTGATGACAGCTGATCTCCCCCCTCGTGGGGGAGATGTCCGGCAGGACAGAGGGGGGCGCGACGGAACTCTCATCCCTGATGATGAGCATTCGCTCAAACGATGCGCAAGCATCCCGTGTGGATCGCGCTTAGCCCGCCAGATACGTGTCCGCCCAGTTCGACACCGCCCAGCGTGGGTTGTTGGCGATATTCCCCACCGTGTCGCGTGCGACGCTGATGAAGCTCCATTCGGCGACGTTGATCAGTGGCAAGTCGGCGACCACCTCCTTCTGGAACTGCTTGTAGAGGTCGGTGCGCGCCGTGGTGTCGAGCGTCTCCGATGCCTTGGCGATCAGCGCGTCGAGCGCCTCGTTCTTGTAGCCGCCCTGGTTGGAGAACGGCACGCCGTCCGGAATGCCGCTCTGCACCAGGATGGTGGTCGAGATCGCCGGATCGCCGCGGAACACCGGCGGGCCGACGGCGAGGTCGAAGGCGTGGTCGGTATAGACGGCCTTGATGTGCGCGGGCGAGTCGTTGTTGACGATCTCGGCATCGATGCCGATGGCGGCCAGCGCCTGGCGCAGATAATCGCCGAACTGTTTGGTTTCGTTGAAATAGGGCGCCGGCAGGAGTTTCAGCGCGAAGCGCTTGCCGTCGTCTTTCCTGCTGTAGCCGGCCTCATCGAGCAGCGCGTTGGCCTTGTCGACGTCGAAGGCATAGGTCGGCACGTCGGCGGTATAGAACTGCGGATCGTTCTTCGGCACCGGACCGGTGGCGGTCGCGGCATAGCCGAGGAACACCGTCTTGACGACGAAATCCTTGTCGATGGCATGTGCGATCGCCTGTCGCACCTTCACGTCAGCGAGTTCCTTGCGGCGATGGTTGATCTCGACGACGAGCTGATAGGTTAGCCCCTCATAGCCCTTGGAGATGACCTTGAGGCCCGGAACCTTGGAGATGCGGTCAAGGTCGGCCAGCGGCACGGCGGAGAAGGCGGCGAGCTGGATCTCTTCGGCCTCGAGCGCGGCCGCAGCGGACGTGCGGTCGGGCAGCACCTGGTAGATGATCTCGTCGAGATAGGGCTCGTCCTTGCCCCAGTAGTCGGTATTTTTCGTCAGCTTGTAATACTGGCCGGCCTTGTACTCGCCGAACGTGAACGGGCCGGTGCCGATGGGCGCATTGTTGGCCGGGTTGTCCTCGATCTTTCCGATCTCGTAGACGTGCTTCGGCACGATGCTCGACAGAGCCGGCAAGGCGTTGCGGATCAGCTGGAACGGCGTCGGCTTGGCGAACTTGAACACGGCGGTGAGATCGTCAGGGGTGTCGACGCGGGCCAGATCCTTGAACACGGTGCGGCCGAGATTCTGCAGCGGTTTCCAGATCTGCAGGGCCGAGAAGGCGACGTCGGCCGAGGTGAACGGCTTGCCGTCATGCCATTTGACGCCCTCGCGCAGTTTGAAGGTCACTGACAGCCCGTCGGCAGCACCTTCCCAGCTCAGCGCCAGACGCGGCTCCAACCCATCCTTGCCGTCGAAAGAGGCTTCGGCCAACGTTTCGACGATCTTGCTGGAGATGAAGAAGACGCCGTTGGAGGCGACGATTGCCGGGTTGAGGTTGCGCGGTTCTGAATCAGCGGCGACTACCAAGCGGCCGCCCTTCTTCGGCGTCTGCGTCCAGCCCAGTGTCGGCATGGCGGTGGAGGCCAGCAGCAGGGCGGACCCACCAAGCAGCGTGCGTCTGGAAATCGTGAAATCTGACATGATCGAACTCCGTCCTCTCCGCGACCCGGTAGGGCGCGCCCCTTGATGCCGGCGGCCCCGCCAGCATCCTTGCGGCGATTATGGCCCTTGCCAAGGGTTTCGCCAGAGACGGAATTGGCGCATCCTTGCTTGGCTGTGAAATTTTCGTCCGCTGGACCAGTTTTAAAGGGTGGCCTTTTGTTTGGTCATCTTGGTAGGACCAGATTTGGCCAAGACGTAGCAACTACGACTTGGTGACCGCCTGCCAACGCTATTTTCCTTGTTTCTGGCTGGACCAGAGGGGGCAAAATGGTACAGATTTGATCGACAGCCAAGGGATCCGGCGAAGCGCGAATGACGATCCCAGGCAATTTCAGGGAGAAAGAGATGAACATCGCTCCGGGCAAGACTGCTGTCAGCAATATTCCGTTCGATCAGGCGAGGGTGGACCGGCTGATGGAAGAAGCCGGCATCGATGTGCTGCTCTCGACGTCCAAGCACAACACGCAATATCTGCTCGGCGGCTACAAGTTCATCTTCTTTGCCGCCATGGATGCGATCGGCCACAGCCGCTATCTGCCTGTCGTCGTCTATGAAAAGGGTGGGCCGGAGCATGCTGCCTATATCGGCAACCGGATGGAGGGCGCCGAGCACCAGAACAACCCGTTCTGGACACCGACGCTGCACACCGCCTGCTGGGGCACGCTGGACGCCGCCAATCTGGCAGTCGAGCATATCGGCAAGATCGGCAAGGCCGGCGCCCGCATCGGCATCGAACCGGCCTTCCTGCCGTCCGACGCCTATGCGCTGATCCGCAAGGCGCTGCCGGACGCCAAGCTGGTCGACGCAACCGATATGCTGGAGCGGATGCGCGCCATCAAGACGGAGGCTGAGCTGGAAAAGCTGCGTATCGCTTCCGAGTTGATCACCGATTCCATGCTGGCGACCATTCAGTGGGCGCGCGAGGGCACGACCAAGACCGACATCATCGAGCATATCAGGCGCGAGGAAACCAATCGCGGCGCGCATTTCGAATATTGCCTGCTGACGCTCGGCTCCAGCCACAACCGCGCGGCGTCACCGCAGGCGTGGAAAAAAGGCGAGGTGCTGTCGATCGATTCCGGCGGCAACTATCACGGCTATATCGGCGACCTCTGCCGCATGGGCATTCTGGGCGAACCCGATGCTGAACTGGAAGATCTGCTGGCCGAGGTCGAGGCGGTGCAGCAGGCAGCGTTCTCCAAGGTGAAGGCGGGCACCATCGGCGGCGACATGATCTCGCATGCGGAGCGCGTGCTGAAGGCCTCCAAGGTTGCGCCCTACACGGATTTCTTCGCCCACGGCATGGGGCTGATCACGCATGAAGCGCCGTTCCTGATGACCAACCATCCGGTGACCTACGAAGGCACCTATGCGGCGAAACCGCTGGAAAAGAACATGGTGCTATCGGTGGAGACGACCATGCTTCACCCAACGCGGGGGTTCATCAAGCTGGAAGATACGTTGGCTGTGACGGACAACGGGTACGTGATGTTCGGGGATCGAGCGCGGGGGTGGAACAGGGGTGGAACAGCTTAGTTAGCGAAGATCAGCGCCGCCCCGCATCTGCCTGCCGGCATCTTCTCCCCGTAGAACGGGGGGAAGGGAGCGGCGTTGATGACGGCGCCTTTCTCCCCGTCACTATACGGGGAGAAATGTCCGGCAGGACAATGAGGGGCAACACTGCCCCAGCAGAAGATTCAGCCCATCAACTCCCAACCGGAATCAGCCTGAAATCCGGCAATTCTCGTAGCACCAGTTCCGGCCCAGCAGGCGAATAGACCACAAACAACTGCATCGGTCCGTCACCCGTGTTCAGCGTCGAGTGAAACCGGCTCTCCGGGACATAGACGGTGCATCCCGGCCCGACCTTGGCCACCACCGGGTTGCCGTTCTCGTCCTCGACCATCTGCTCGCCATGGCCTGAGATGACGAAGATGATCTCTTCCGCACCGGGATGATTGTGGCGGGTGTGGCCCTTGCCTGAGGGCAGGTCGACGACGCCGCCGGAAAAACGGGTCGCACCATTTACTTCCGGCGCCACCGTCAGCGCCAGTTTGCCCCAGTCGAAGCCGAAGGCGCTGACGTCCTTCGGATAGACGAACACTTTGCTCTTGTCGGTCATTCTCATCCCTTCCTTGTCTTCTTGTCGTGCAGCGTGACAGCCTTGAAATCCGCCGTCTGTCTGGCGATCGCGGCTTCGGCCGGGAGCCGTTCCATCGAGCTTGCGCCATAGAAGCCGTGCAGGCCCTTGCAGCGGTCGAGTATGTAGCGGGCGTCCTCCGGCATCGAGATCGGGCCGCCATGGCAAAGCAGGATGACATCCTTGCGAACCGAGCGCGCGGCGTTTGCGATGGCGTCGATCTGAACCACGCAGTCGTCGAGCGACTTGGCTGACGTCGCGCCGATCGAGCCGCCTGTCGTCACCCCCATGTGAGCGACGATGATGTCGGCGCCGGCTCGTGCCATTGCGCGAGCCTCGTCCGGGTTGAAGACGTAGGGCGTGGTCAAAAGGTCGAGCTTGTGCGCCTCGGCGATCATGTCGACCTCCAGGCCGAAGCCCATGCCGGTCTCTTCGAAGCTCTGCCGCATCTGGCCGTCGAACAGGCCTATGGTCGGAAAATTCTGGACGCCGGAAAAGCCCATCGTCTTCAGTTCGCTGAGAAGCAGCGGCATGATGACGAAGGGATCGGTGCCGTTGACGCCGGCGAGCACCGGCGTCTTCTTCACCACCGGCAGCACCTCATAGGCCATTTCCTTGACGATCTCGTTGGCATTGCCGTAGGCGAGCAGGCCGGCGGCCGAGCCGCGACCGGCCATGCGGTAGCGGCCGGAATTGTAGATGATGATCAGGTCGATGCCGCCGGCTTCCTCGGCCTTGGCCGACAGGCCGGTGCCGGCGCCGCCGCCGACGATCGGCACGCCGTCGGCGATCATCGCCCTAAACTTCTTCAGTATGTCCTTGCGCGGTATGGCGGCCATGTCTGGGCTCTCACTGTCTGGCGATGTCGAGGAAGGCCGCCGTTGCGGCCCTGGCAAATTCGGGATCGTTGATGTGCAGCGGCAGCCGCGTGACGCGGCGCGTGGCGTTCGGCTTGATGGCGCGCTCGATGGCGTCGAACAGCACGGAGTCGGCTTGTGGATCGAAGAAGGCGCCGCCCTCGATGTCGAGCGCCGAGACGCCTCTTTCGGGGATCAGGAAATGCACCGGACCCTCGCAGCGGCTTAGCTTGCCGCCGATCCATTCGCCGATGCTGCGGCATTCGTCCGCCGTTGTGCGCATCAGCGTGACGTTGGGATTGTGCTCATAAAACAGCCGCCCGCGATGTTTCTCGGGAATGGTCGGCGGCGCCCAGAAATTGACCATGTCGAGCGCGCCGACCGAGCCGATATAGGGCAGGCCAGTGCGGGCAATGGCGCCGAAGCGATCCTCGGTGGCCGGCAGCACGCCGCCGAACAGAAAGTCGCAGACCTCCGTCGTGGTGATGTCGATGATGCCGGCGAGCAGGCCACTGTCGGCGAGCTTCTCCATCGAACGGCCACCGGTGCCGGTTGCGTGGAAAACCATGCAGTCGTAGTTTGCCCGCAGCTGGTCGGCGATGGCCGTCACGCAAGGGGTGGTGACGCCGAACATGGTCAGCCCGAGCGCCGGTTTGCCGGTTGCGGCCGGCGCCGGCTTTGCGGCCATGCCGGCGATGGCCTGTGCGGCATTGTGGAGCACCGTGCGGGAGAGCCTGTTCAGTCCCGCCATGTCCGTCACCGACGGCATCATGATGATATCGGAGACGTCGACATAGGGCGCTGTGTCGCCGGAGGCGAGCGTCGAGACCATGATCTTGGGCAGGCCGAGCGGCAGTGCGCGCATGCCCGATGTGACGATGGAGGTGCCCCCGCCACCGCCAATGCCGATCACGCCGGCGACGTCGTCGCGCGACTGGATGAAGCTGGTGAAGGCGGCGCCCATGCCGGCCACTGCCGCGCCGCGATCGTCGATGCCGAGCACCCTGCCGGCTCCGCCGGGATGATGTGCAGCGACCTCGCCGGCCGAAATATCGACCGGCACAGTGGCGCCGCGCGTGCCAATGTCGACGCGGGCAACCGAACTACCGGTCGCGGCAATCGCATCGGCCAGGAAGGCAAGCTCCTCGCCCTTGGTGTCGGCGGTGCCCACCACATAGATGCGCTTCATCGCGTTTCCCCGTCTTCGGTGTGTGCTGGGTCTGGCCGCGAAGGCCATTGCATTTTTTTGAGACGCGCGTATCGTATTGATATGAATGTCTCACGTCAACAAGCCGCAGTGAACGACGACGCCAAGGAGGCTGCCGAACGCGGCCCACGTGCCCGCACAAAACGGCTGATGCTGGAGACGGCGACGCGACTGATGCAGGCGGGCGTCAATCCGTCAGTGAGCGAAGTCGCGGAAGCGGCTGAAGTGTCGCGCGCCACCGCCTATCGCTATTTCCCGAGCCAGGCAGCCCTGGTGCAGGCAGTGGTTGACGAGGGGCTCGGCCCCATCCTGACCTGGCAATCGGCCTCGCAAGATCCACAGCGGCGCGTCGCCGAACTGTTCGACACCGCCATGCCGCGCATCGAGGCTTTCGAGGCAACCTTCAAGGCAGCGCTGAAACTGTCGCTCGACCAGTGGGCGCAGCGCCAGGCGGGCACGTTGGGAGGCGAGCCGCAGTTCACCCGAGGCCATCGCGTCCAGCTGTTGAAGGATGCCATTGCGCCGCTCAAGGGGCAGCTCCCGCCGCGCGAATTCAAGCGCCTGGCGCAGGCGCTATCGATGATGTTCGGCGTCGAATTGCTGATCGTGCTCAAGGATATATGGGGGCTCGACAGCCGTGGCATGCGGTCGGTCGCGCAATGGGCAGCGAGCGCCCTGGTGCGCGCGGCGATGGCGGAATCGATGACAGAAGCTGATGCGGTTAGGTCGGCGGCAGTGGCGAAATAGCGCCAATCTGGTTCGACCAGATTTGAGCGGCCATTACCGATGTTAACCGGGCTGTAAGTACCAAAACAAGAGCAGCCTATATCAAGGAGTAGGAAAATTAAGGGAAAACAGTCAGATACCTGAACAATCCGGTCATACAAGCTCCGGCTGTGGTCCAAGAAAGAGCTTGACGGCTATCCAAAATTGGTAATACCAGATTAGGAGAGAAAAAGCGGATCGAAAGTGAGAGCTGCGATCCATTTTCCGGCAAGACGAGAGGCTTGGAACCGGAAAGGTGCGATCTCGGGAGGAACTACCAGGGTCGGCCCCGTTGCCGGCTCGCATGATACGGTAGAATGCGCACAAGGGAGGAAACATTATGCGCAAGACAATGACCAGCTTGCTTGCTGGTATAGGCTTAGTGCTTGCCTGCGGAACGTCCGTCTACGCGCAGGACAAGGAACTCACCATCTTCTGGGCGGAATGGGATCCGGCCAACTACCTGCAGGAACTCGGCAACGAGTACGAGAAGGAGACCGGCGTCAAGATCACGGTTGAAACCACGCCGTGGCCCGACTTCCAGACCAAGGCCTTCACCGAGTTCAACGCCCATGGCGACGCCTATGATATGGTCGTCGGCGACTCGCAATGGCTCGGCGCCGGCTCGACCGGTGGCCACTATGTCGACCTGACCGACTTCTTCAACAAGCACAAGGTCGGCGACGTGATGGCGCCGGCTACGGTGAAATACTATGCCGAATATCCGGGCGGCAGCAGCAAGTACTGGGCCATTCCGCTCGAAGGCGACGCCGTCGGCTGGTCCTATCGCAAGGACTGGTTCGAAGATCCCAAGGAAAAGGAAGCCTTCAAGGCCAAGTATGGCTACGATCTCGACGTGCCGAAGGATTTCAAGGCGCTGCGCGACATCGCCGAATTCTTCCACCGGCCGGATCAGAAGCGATACGGCATCGCTATCTACACCGACAATTCCTATGACGCGATGGCGATGGGTTTTGAGAACGCGTTGTTCTCCTTTGGCGGCGAGCTGGGTGACTATAAGACCTACAAGGTCGATGGCTTCATCAACTCCGACAAGGCGATCGCGGCGCTCGACGCCTACAAGGAACTCTACAAGTTCACACCTCCGGGCTGGGCCAAGTCGTTTTTCGTCGAGGACAACCAGGCCATCACTGAAAACCTGGCCGCGATGAGCATGAACTACTTCGCGTTCTTCCCCTCGCTGATCAACGAGGCGTCGAACCCGAACGCCAAGAACACCGGCTTCTTCGCCAATCCTGCCGGCCCCGGCGGCGACCAGTTCGCCGCACTCGGCGGTCAGGGCATCTCCATCGTTTCCTACTCCAAGAAGCAGGAAGAGGCGACGAAGTTCCTTGAATGGTTCATCAAGGACGAGACCCAGAAGAAGTGGGCGGCACTCGGCGGCTACACCTGCAGTGCCGCCGTCCTCAAGTCGGAGGAATTCCAGAACGCCACGCCGTACAACAAGGCCTTTTACGAGACCATGTTCAAGGTGAAGGATTTCTGGGCGGTGCCGGAATATGCCGAACTGCTGCAGCAGCTCAACCAGCGCGTCTATCCCTACATGATCGGCGGCGAAGGCTCCGCCAAGGAAACGCTGGACGCGCTCGCAGGCGATTGGAACGCGACGTTCAAGAAATACGGTCGCGGGCAGTAACCGACATCTTCACGGAGGGGGCGATTGGTGCCTCCTCCGTTTTCTTTTTTGAACCGGGGAGCAGGGTCTTGGCGACCACGATGATCACCACGCTGGACAGGTCCTCACGAGCCGCCGCACGCGGCCTCAGCGACATGTCGATCCGCAATCTCTTCATCATTCCGACGATCCTGTTCCTGATCGTCTTCAACATCTTCCCGCTGATCTATTCGCTGGGTTATTCCTTCACCGATTTCCGCGCGTCGACCAATGCGGCGGCGAATTTCGTTGGGCTGCAGAATTATCGCGACCTGCTCAACGACCCCTATGTGTGGTCCAATTTCGCCATCACCGCGAAATACGTCATCATCTCGGTCGCCGGTCAGTTGCTGGTCGGCTTTGGCGTCGCCATGCTGCTCAACCGCGACATTCCGCTGAAGGGCTTGCTGACGACGCTGCTTCTGTTGCCGATGATGCTGTCGATGGCGGTCGTCGGCCTGTTCTGGAAACTGCTCTACGATCCGTCTTTCGGCATCATCAACTATGCGCTCGGCCTCGGCACCTTCGAATGGCTGTCGGATCCGAAAATGGCGCTCTATGCGGTTGCGCTTACCGACATCTGGATGTGGTCGCCCTTTGTCATGCTGCTGTCGCTGGCCGGCCTCTCGGCGGTGCCGAAGCATCTCTACGAGGCGGCGGCGATCGACCGCGCCGGGCCGTTCTACACCTTCTTTCGCATCACGCTCCCGCTGGTCGCGCCGATCCTGATGATCGCGGTCATTTTCCGCACCATGGAGGCATTCAAGACCTTCGATCTCGCTTACATCCTGACCAGCCAGCCAACGGCCGAACTGATCTCGATCCGGCTCTACAAGATGGCGTTCCAGGAATGGCAGACCGGGCGCTCCTGCGCACTGGCCTATATCGTGCTGATCATGGTGCTGGCCATTACCAATATCTACGTCAAATACCTGAACAAGGTGAAGGAGCGCTGAGATGGCCGCCGTCCGCACTTCTTCCGAAATCGGTTTCAACCGCGTTGCAATCGTCGCCGTCCTGTTGGTGACGATCATCTTCCTGGCGCCGATCTACTGGATTGCCTCGACGGCGTTCAAGCCGCGCAACCTTGCCACCACCATCCCGCCGACGGTCGTCTTCCAGCCGGAAATATCGCCCTTCGTCAAGCTGTTCACCAAGCGCTCGCAACTGCGCAACCCAGCGTCGCCGGAGGAGTATGCAGCCGCTCCCTGGTGGGAGCGCGTCGTCTTCGACGGCGGCGAGAAGATCGTGCGTGACGGCAAGGGCCAGGTGCAGTGGTCCGGCTATCCGAGCCGCTTCATGAACTCGTTGATCGTGGCCATAACCTCGACGGTACTGGCCGTCGGCATGGGCACCTTCACCGCCTACGGCTTCTCGCGCTTCAAGGTGAAGGGAGAGGCGGATCTGCTCTTCTTCATCCTGTCGACGCGCATGCTGCCGCCGGTGGTCGTAGCCATCCCCATGTTCCTGATGTACCGGGCGGTCGGCCTTAACGATTCCCACCTCGGCCTGATCATCCTCTACACCGCTTTCAACCTGTCCTTCTCGGTTTGGCTGATGAAAGGCTTCATGGACGAGATTCCAAAGGAATACGAGGAGGCCGCCCTGGTCGACGGCTACACGCGCATGGAAGCCTTCTTCAAGATCGTGCTACCCGAGGCCGCAACCGGCATCGCCGCCACCGCCGTCTTCTGCTTTATCACGGCGTGGAACGAATATGCCTTCGCACTGATCATGACCAGCCGCCGTGCCCAGACAGCACCGCCCTTCATCCCCAGCCAGGTCGGCTCCGGCCTGCCGGACTGGACTGTGATTGCGGCGGGCACTTTCCTGTTCCTGCTGCCGGTCGCCATTTTCACCTTCCTGCTCCGCAATCATCTGTTGCGCGGCATGTCCTTCGGAGCGATCCGCAAATGAGCTTTCGAGCCATCAACCAGAAATATCTCGAACCCGGCTCGCAGATCCTGATGGTGCTCGGCATCATCGCGCTCTGCCAGCCGTGGAACATGCTGCTGCACAGCTATGGCGTGACCATCATCCTGATCGGCCTGATCGGCTTCAACATCACGTCGAAGATCGCGCCGGAGGAAAAGGCCGGCACGGGTCATGCCGCAGATGCGCGAAATCCTGGAGCACAGCATTGACCCAGATCGAGCTTCGCGGCGTCCAGAAATTCTTTGGCGCCGTCCAGGTTATCAAGGACCTCAACCTCAAAATATCGGACAACGAGTTCATCGTGCTGCTCGGCCAGTCGGGCTGCGGCAAGACGACGACGCTGCGCGCCATTGCCGGGCTGGAGACAATCGACGGCGGCGACATCCTGATCGACGGCAAGCCGGTCCAGCATTTGAAGGCGGCCGACCGCGACATCGCCATGGTGTTCCAGTCATTCTCGCTCTATCCACATATGAGCGTTTACGAGAATGTTGCGTTCCCACTCAGAGCAACGCGCAAGAGCAAGGCAGAGATCGACAGCGAAGTGCGCTCGGTCGCCAAGACGCTGCAGATCACAGACCTGCTGGGCAAGAAACCGTCGGCGCTGTCGGGCGGCGACATGCAACGCGTCGCTATCGGCCGGGCGCTGGTGCGACGGCCGAAGGCGATGCTGATGGACGAGCCGATCGGTGCCCTCGACGCCAAATTGCGCGAGGAGATGCGGGCCGAGATCAAGCGGCTGCACATCAAGCAGGGCTCGACCACCATCTATGTCACCCACGATCAGATCGAGGCGATGAGCCTGGCCGACCGCATCGTCATCATGCATGAGGGCGTGCTGCAGCAGGTCGGCTCTCCGGACGAGGTCTATTCGCATCCGGCCAATCTGTTCGTGGCGCAATTCGTCGGCAGCCCGGTGATGAATGTCGCCGAGGCCTCGGTGAGCGAGAAGGCCTCGGCTGCGTCGGTGACGGTGGGCGATGCAGCCACCGGCTTCGAATTTCCGCGCGCGCTTCTGGCGAAGCTCAACGGCCATGCCGGCGGCCAGCTTGCGCTCGGCATCCGGCCAGAGGGCGTGCTGGTACGCCATGAAGCAGCGGACGGCTTCGTGCCGGTCGAGACGCAGATCGTCGAGCCGCTCGGCTCCTTCGACATCGTCGATCTCAAGGTTGGGTCCAAAATGCTGCGCGCCCGCACCAAGAGCGGCTTCGTCGGCGGCCCAGGTGAAAAGGTCTTCGCCAGGATCGATCCGACACAAGCGCATTTCTTCGACACGGCGAGCGGCAAGTCGCTTGGGGTGAGATTGTAATGGCCCACATCCAACTGAAAAACATCTCCAAGAGCTTCGGCAACCACACCGCGCTGACCGGGCTCAATCTCGACATCGCCGATGGCGAATTCTTCGTGCTGCTTGGCGAGACCGGCGCGGGCAAGACGACGACGCTGCGCATGATCGCCGGCCTCGAAAAGCCGAGCGAAGGTCAGGTGTTCATCGACGGCGTCGATGTCGCCGACTGGGGCGCTGCCGAGCGCGACGTGGCGCTGGTGCTGCAGCAATATTCGCTCTACCCACGCTACACCGTGCGCGAGAACCTTGAATTCCCGCTGAAGCCGAAGATCCGCCGGCTGCCGGATGCCGAGATCAAGGACCGCGTTGCGCGGGCCGCCAAGACACTTCGGATCGAGCATCTGCTCGACCGCAAGACCGACCGTCTTTCAGGTGGCGAGATGCAGCGCGTCTCGATCGGCCGCGCCATCGTGCGCAAGCCGCGCGTGTTCCTGATGGACGAGCCGCTGTCGGCGCTCGACGCCAAATTGCGCGAGGCGCTGCGCACGGAACTGAAGAACCTGCAGATACAGCTTGGCGCCACCTTCCTGTTCGTCACCCACGACCAGATCGAGGCGATGTCGATGGGCGACAAGGTCGGCGTGTTGAACCACGGCCGGATCGTCCAGACCGGTACGCCGCACGAAATCTACAACAATCCGCGCGACACTTATGTGGCGAGCTTCGTCGGCTCGCCGCCGATGAACCTCATCGACGGCAGGCTGGTCGACAACCGCGCGGTGATGGCGCCGATGAATTTCGAGCTGCCGCTTACAATCGGGGCCAAGACTTTTGGGGGAGCCAAGGCGAGTGCGGCGACCGAAGGGCGCCCTCTCGTCTTCGGCATCCGTCCGGAGGATGTCTATCTCGAAAGCGGCGCGCCGGTCGAGGCACGCGTCCATGATGTCGAGAACCATGGCGTCGAAAAGATCCTGACGCTCAGGGTCGGCGACACCACGCTGCGCGCTACCGTGCCGGCGCGGACCGATGTGGCGATCGAGCAGTCGGTTCGCTTCGCCTGGAATGCGGACAAGGTCGTGCTGTTCGACAAGGGCAGCGGTGTGAGCTTGCGGCACGCCAGCTAAGCTCTTCCGCACACACCGGATCGCGGCCGTGCGCAATCCCGATGTCGGCAAGGTGCTCGCCGCTATTCGCCCCACCTGCAATCCGACCGTGACTGGACGGTCGAGGCGCTGGCCAGGATGGCCCGCAGAGCGCGGAATAGGCCCACCCCGACAGGCATCACCCGTTAAAGCGACTGCCCGCGAACCGTCATGGTTTTCGGGCTGTGGCGTTTGTAGCGGTAACGTACAAGCTTCAGGCCGAGCGGCCGTCGAAGTCGAAGACCTCGATGGCGGTTAGATCGATGCCGTCGAGACAGTTGATGTTGATGTAGGCCGTCCGCTCGGCGCCCTGTGTGACATCTTCCGCAAACGGATGGGTGCCGCAGGTTCGGCAGAAACGATGCGCCATCGAAGCCTTGCCGAAGGTGTAGCGGCCGAGGTCGTCGCCCCAGGCGACAAGCTTGAAGCTCGCATGTGGCACGGCCCACAACAGCGCGCCCTTGCGCCGGCAGATCGAGCAGTTGCAGCGCACCGCCATACCGAGTTCGCCCTCGACCTCGAACGCCACCTTTCCGCAGTGGCAACTGCCTTTGTACAGCATCAACATCTTCCTGTGGTTGGCAGGTGCAAAGGCACGCTTGCCGGGTTATCCCTTCCGCTGCCCTTAAGGCCGCGCAGTTCCCCAGGAGGGAAACCGCTACACGCTTCTCCTGGAACTGCTTTAAAGACGCTCTACCTTGGCGGAGTCCGACATCGATATGCAATCAATCCGCGATCGCCTTGAAATCATCCTGTCACGTCTTGCCAATCGTGCCGCGGACGAGAGGGTCTACACCAAGGTCTATGCCGAGGCTGCGCGGGCTGCGGCCGATGCCGGCGACGCACGTAAACGGGCTGGCGTGTCGCTTGGGCCGCTCGACGGCACCATCGTGTCAATCAAGGATCTGTTCGATGTCGCCGGCGAGCCGACCACAGCCGGGTCGCTGATGCTGAGAAGCGCCGCGCCTGCGGTCGTCGACGCGGCCATCGTCAAGCGGCTGCGACAGGCCGGCGCCGTCATTGTCGGCAAGACCAACATGACCGAATTCGCCTTCACCGCCATTGGCGACAACCAGCATTTTGGCACGCCCGGAAACGCAGGTGACGCCAGCCTGATCCCGGGCGGTTCGTCCTCGGGCGCCGGCGTTGCCGTTGGCGAGGGCACGAGCGACATCTCAATCGGCTCCGACACCGGCGGCTCGGTGCGCATTCCGGCATCGCTCAACGGCGTGGTCGGTTTCAAGCCGACGGCGCGGCGCGTGCCGTTGTCCGGCGCCTTTCCGCTGTCGATGACGCTCGATTCGATCGGCCCGCTTGCCCGCAGCGTTGCCGATTGCGCTATCGCTGACGCGGTCATGGCGGGAGAAGAGCCGATGGCCGTTCAGCCGGTCTCGCTTGCCGGTCTGCGCATCGGCGTTCCGCGGGGCGTGCCGTTCAGCGAGACACAGGCTGAAGTCGCCAGTGCCTTCGAGGGGTGTATCGGCAGGATCGAAAAGGCCGGCGCGCGCGTCACGGATCTGTCGATAGACGATCTCATCGCGGGGATGCGCGCGGCAACGAAGCGCGGCACCATCGCATCGATGGAAGGCGCGGAGGTGCATGCGGAATGGTTAGCAACCGGAGCGTCCGTGCCGATCGATCCGCATGTGGCCGGGCCTTTGTCGCGCGCGCTGGCGGTGCCCGCTTCGGTTTACATCAGGACGCTCCGCCGTCGCGGCGAACTTGCCGCTGGTATGGCCGCGCGGCTGGAGGCGATCGATGTGCTCGCCTTGCCGACCGTGCCGATGGTTGCGCCATCCATCGCCGCCATGGCAGGCGATGAGGTGTTGCGCGACAAGACCGAAGGCCTGCTTCTGCGCAATACCCAGGTCGCCAACCAGTTCGACCTCTGCGCCATATCTGTGCCGATGCCCGGCATGACGCTGCCGGCTGGATTGATGCTGGTGGCCAAGCATGGCCATGACCATCATCTGCTGCGCATCGCGGCTGAAGTCGAAGGACTGCTTGGCCGCTGACCGGCGTCAGGTATCAGCGCGACGAACAGTGCTTGCGTTCGCTGTCCTTGGCGGTGCGCAAGATACCGGTCGCTACCAATGTCGGCAGGCTGTACTGCGTGCCGCCGAAGCTGTGCTGCCGGTTTTCAATCGTACCCGTAACAACGAGCTTGCCGGCATAGAGCTTGTCGGGGAGGTCGAGCGCCTTGTCCTGCTGCGGCAGGCCGTCAGTGTCGACCCACACGCCCTTGACGACCTTGCCGGTGGCAAGGTCGAACGCGCTGATGGAAGGGCAGGGCGCCATCACGCAACGCAGGCCATTGTCGCAGGGCACGTAGCTGCCTTGCCCATCGGCCCGAGCCTCAGCCAATGCCGCGCAGACGCCGACAACCAGAACAAGAATTCTTGCGACGTTTCTGACCATGCGGCGAAGGTCGTCGTCGAATCCGGGAAAATTGAGGCGGCTTGGCGAAACCTCAGTCGGCCGGAAACCGCCTGCGATAATGCTCGACAACGTCGGGGTTGCGCAGATTGACTGGCAGCCGGTTGGCCAGCACCAGCAAGGTCTCGCCGGCGGCACCGACACCCATGCGCATCATCGATTGCTCGGTAATCCCGGCCATGTGTGGGGTAACGATGACATTGTCGAAATCGAAATAGGGGTGATCTGCCGGCAGCGGCTGCGTGGCAAAGACATCGAGCGCGGCGCCGCCGATGCGGTCCTTGCGCAAGGCCTCGATCAGCGCCTCGTCATCGATCACCGGCCCGCGCGAAATGTTGATCAGCAGCGCATCCGGCTTCATCCTGGTGATGCGTTCGCGGTTGATCAAGCCGCGCGTCTCCGGTGTCAGCGGGCAGGAGAGAACGATGATATCGCTCTGTTCGACCAGCGCGTCGATCGACAGGAAGCCGATCCGGTCAGGCGCCGGCTGCATGCTGCGCGTCGCCACCACGTTGAGACCGAAGCCGTGTGCGGCGATGTGGGCGACCGCCTGACCGATAGCGCCGAAACCGATGATGCCGATCGTCTTGCCGGCAAGCTCGCTGGCATGGCTGGCGTGGTCGCGGCCGGCATTCCAGCCCCTGGCGCGCAGGTCGCGGTCGACCGAGCGGAAGCGGCGAAGCAACGCAAGGGCTGCAAACATCACATATTCGGCGACCGAGCGCGCATTGACCGCCGGCACGTTGGCGACCAGCACGCCGGCCGCGGCCGCGGCCTCCATCGGCACCATGTCGAGGCCGGCGCCGTGGCGCACCGCTGCCCGAAGTTTGGTCGCGTTTTCGAACAGCGCCGGCGGCAGTGGCGCGCGCACAATGATGACGTCCGCGTTCTTCGCCTCGCTGGTCAGCGTGGCGGAATCGAGCGCCGAGGCGACGACCAGTTCGCCGGCACCCGCCAGCATGGCGGAAGCACGCGGATGCAGCGTGTGCGTCGTCAGGATTTTGGGCATCGGGTTCTTGTTCCTTTAAGGCGCAGTTCCCAAGGGAAAGCACTACATTTTTCCCAAGGAAACCGTTTCACACTTTTCCGGAATGCTCAGACCTTTTCAAGCGTGGCGCTTGTCTGCTCCACACCGTGGCCCTCGATGATGCCCTTCCAGTAGCTTTCCGCGCCCTGCAGATGGGCGCTCATCAGCGCCTGGGCGAGGTTGCCGTCGCGGCGCAACAGCGCCTCGTAGATCTGGATGTGTTCGGCATGCGAGCGCACTGAGCGCTCGGGATCGTTGAAGTAGATCGGCAGCCGCTGCTCGCCCATCAGATAATAGACGCTGCAGATGTTGTGAAAGACGCCGTTCTTGGTCGCCCGCACGATTTCGAGGTGGAATTCGCGGTCCTCCTTGGCGAGCCCTTCGCCGGCGGCGATGCGCTCCTCCGACGCTTTCAGGATCTCACGCAGGCGCTCGAAATTCTCTTCAGTGGCGCGCGAACAGGCAAGTTCGGCGGCCTTGATCTCGTGGATCTTGCGCAGCTCCACGGTCTCGTAGATTTGCACGGGATCGAGCGGCAGCCCGGCGCGTGCGAACAGCGCCAATGCCTCGACACTGGCCTGCCGGGTGTCGACATAGATGCCGGATTTGGCCCGACGTTCGACGATGCGCATGGCTTCGAGAATGGCCAGTGCCTCGCGGATCTGGCCGCGGCTGACGCTGAAATGCTCGGCCAGTTCGCGCTCCGAGGGCGTGCGGCCGGTCTCGTTGTCCGAATGGGAGAACAGATAGGCGGCGAGTTCGGCGAGAAGGTTCTTTTCTTTCATCGTCAACCGCGTAGCACGTGCGCCTCCAGGAACCGCTCCGAAATGGTGAATCCCAGACCCGGCTTTTCAGGGATCGCTATCATACCGTCCTTTGCTTCGACAGTCTCTTCGATAAGATCGTGGATCATCGGGTTGGCGCCGAGCGAATATTCGACGGTGAAGCTGGCCGGCGAAGCGGCACACACATGCAGGCCGGCGAAGAAGCACGGCGCGCCGGCCCACAGATGCGGTGCAAAGCGAAGGTTGAAGGCGCTGGCGATGGTGCCGATCTTCATGGCTTCGCTGATGCCGCCGCAGAAAGCCGGATCGGGCTGGAAGATATCGGCGGATTTGAGCACGGCGAGATCGCGGAAGGCGTAGCGCGTCGCTTCGCTTTCGCCGGTGGCGATTGGGATCGAGCCCGAGGCCCGCACCTCGGCCATGCCGGCCTTGTCGTCGGCGATGACCGGCTCTTCGAACCAGGCGAGATCGAGATCGCCGGCCAGGCTGATGAAGCGCTTGGCTTCGGCCACCGTATAGGTGCCGTGCGCGTCGACCATCAACTCGACATTGGGGCCGAGCGCCTGCCGTGCGGCACGGACGCGGGCGGCGGAAATGTGCGGGGCGCCATCCATGGCGCCGACGCGCATCTTCAGCGCCTTGAAGCCGCCCCTGGCGATGTAGGACTTCAACTGCTCGCCGATGGCATCGGCGGCGGCCCAGCCGCCGGAGGCGTAGGCCTGCATGCGGTCGAGCTTGCGGCCGCCGATGAGCCGCCACACGGGCTGGCCCAGCGACTTGCCCAAAATATCCCAGAGCGCGATGTCGACGGCACTGATCGCCGCAACGCTCATGCCGCGCCGCGCCAGTTGCGGCATGGCGTGGCCGGCATGCGCGGCGGTCTCGTGGCGCACGCCATTGTAGAGCATCTCCCAGATGATGCCGATATCGGCCGGGTCGCGGCCGATCAGCTGCGGCCCGACCTCATGGTTCAGCATGTGGACCAGCGCGCCATAGCTGCCGGCGCTGCCGGCGGCATTCTTGCCTTCGCCCCAGCCGACCAGCCCGTCATCGGTTTCGACGCGCAGGATGGCGGCGTCGAACGTCGTCACCTGACCGAAGTCGCTGCGATGCTGCTTCGCGGCTTCGATCGGTATGCGGACCCACCAGGCCTGGACGTTTCTGATGCGCATGGTCATCCTCGGGCCCCGCCGCCGACAGAGCGGAAGGGCGCATTCCAAATCGGATCGGCTACTTGATCAGCGGCAGCAGCGTTTCGGCGGTGATGCGCATCTGGTCGGTGTAGAATTTCTCCGTCAGCACGCTGGAGCCGTGATCCTGGATGAACTTCAGCTGTTCGGGCGAGATGTCGACCGGGTGGCGCTCGACCATGTCGGGATAGGGTGCTGCCGGCGTGCGGTCGACGGGCGCGACGAACTCGTTGGTCAGCGCGCCGTCGTAGCCGACTTCCCTCAGCGTCTGCACGATGCGTGGCCAGTCGATCTGGCCGAGTCCCGCGGCAAAGCGATTGTTGTCGGCGACGTGGAAATCGAACAGGCGTTTGCCGACCTGGCGGATGGCGTCATGGACATTAAATTCTTCCATGTGGATGTGGTAGGCGTCGAGGCAGACGCCGCATTCGGGGCTCACCGCATCGGCCAGAGCCAGCGCCTGGGCGCCGCGGTTGAACAAATAGGTCTCGAAGCGGTTGAGGGGCTCGACCGCGATCTTGACGCCGACCTTCCTGGCGTGGGTGAAGCACTCGCGAGTGGCGTCGACCACCCACTTCCACTCCTCTTCCTCGGTACCGTCCGGCACCACCTTGCCGACGGTGGCAGGCACCAACGTGATGATCTCGCCGTCAAGTTCGCTGACCATGGTCAGCACATCCTTCACATACTGTACCGAGCGTTCGCGCTGGCCCTGGTCCTTGGCAGCAAGGTTGCGTTCGCCCAGCATCAGCGTCACCGAACCCCAGCAGCGTATGCCGTGTTCCTTCAGCAGCGCGCGGGTCTCCTTGGTCTTGTACTGCTGGGGCTCGCCGGAAATCTCGATCGACTCGTAGCCGAATTTCTTGATGCGCTTCAGCGTCACCTCCAATGGTTCCGCGCGCATCCAGTTGTGCGTCGAAAGATGCATGGTCTATCCTTCCCAGAATTCGTCTGTGCCAGTTCGCCTGCGATGCGCCTCACCGAAGCGCGTCTCATGATTCCTCCCCAAGGCGTTCCAGCATTTTTACGCAAACTGGTTCGACCAATTGGGCCTGAATGGAGGTCTACAGCAATTTTCTTCGCGCGGCAAGAACTGCCGGCGTGCGAACGCGGCACCCATTTACTGTGTTGATTATGCTTGCATATATTCCAAATTTTGGGATGTGTCGGCTGCTGCGCTCGCGAGTCAAATGGCTTGACCCATTTTCGGTATTTGGTAATACCAGAATGGCAATACGAGAATGCACATCACAAAAGACCAAAGAGGCTGGCCCTGCTTTCATCAGGCGCTATGCTTGGTCCCTGGAAAATGAATTGGGAGGATGCCGATGCCGTCGACAATGAAGGGTCCGGGGCTGTTTCTGGCGCAGTTCGCAGGCGATGCCGCGCCGTTCAATTCGCTGGCCTCGATCACCAAATGGGCGGCCGGCCTCGGCTACAAGGGCGTGCAGATCCCGACCTGGGACGCACGCCTGTTCGATCTTCAGAAAGCGGCGTCTTCCAAGACCTATTGCGACGAGGTCAAGGGAATTTGCGCCGACGCCGGTGTCGAGATCACAGAACTGTCGACGCATCTGCAGGGGCAATTGGTGGCGGTGCATCCCGCCTATGACGCGCAAATGGATGGCTTCGCGCCTCCTTCGGTGCACAACAATCCGAAGGCACGGCAGAAATGGGCGGTCGAACAGATGAAGTTCGGCGCCAAGGCATCGCGCAATCTCGGGCTCAATGCTTCGGTGTCGTTCACCGGCTCGCTGGCTTTTCCTTACCTCTATCCCTTCCCGCAGCGGCCGGCCGGGTTGATCGAGGAAGCCTTCGGCGAACTCGGCAAACGCTGGAAGCCGATCCTCGATGTCTATGAGGACAATGGCGTCGACGTTGGCTACGAAATCCATCCCTCGGAGGATGTATTCGACGGCGCGACCTTCGAGATGTTCCTCGAGGCGGTCGGCGGCCACAAGCGCTGCAACATCAACTACGACCCGTCGCATTTCCTGCTGCAGCAGCTCGACTATCTCGAATTCATCGACATCTACCACGAGCGGATCAAGGCGTTCCATGTCAAGGACGCGGAGTTCAACCCAACAGGGCGGCAAGGCGTCTATTCCGGCTACCAGAGCTGGACCAACCGCGCCGGGCGGTTCCGGTCGTTGGGCGACGGGCAGGTCGATTTCGGCGGCATCTTCTCCAAGCTCACCCAGTACGATTACGATTCCTGGGCGGTGCTGGAGTGGGAATGCTGCCTCAAGCATCCCGAGGACGGCGCGGCCGAAGGCGCGCCTTTCATCCAGCACCACATCATCCGGGTGACGGAGAGGGCCTTCGATGATTTCGCCAGTGGTACGACGGACAAGAAGCTGCTGCGCGCGATGATGGGAATCTAACGCGATTTCCCACCCCCTCGAGGGGAGGGTGGTCCGACGGGCCGGGTGGGGTCGGTTCATGCCGAGCTCCACGTCCGGCGACCCTACCCGATCCGCTGCGCGGATCGACCTCCCCTCGAGGGGGAGGCAAACAACGAGGAGAGAAAAATGGTCGGCGCATCGAAGTCGGAAGCAGGAGGCGGCCCGATCCGCTATGGCATGGTCGGTGGCGGCCAGGGCGCCTTCATCGGCGCGGTGCACCGGATCGCGGCGCGCATGGACAATGACTTCGTTCTGGTGGCCGGCGCGCTGTCGGCCAATCCCGAGCGCGCCAAGGCTTCCGCCGCCGAGCTTGGGCTCGATCCGGCGCGCAGCTATGCCTCCTATGCCGAGATGGCCAAGGCCGAAGCCAAGCGTTCGGACGGCATCGAGGCGGTGGCGATCGTGACGCCTAACAATGTGCACGTGCCGGCGGCGAAAGCCTTTCTCGAGGCAGGCATCCACGTCATCTGCGACAAGCCGCTGGCCACGACGCTGGTCGAGGCCAAGAAGCTTGCGGCGATCGTCGAGAAGACCGGCAAAGTGTTCGTGCTGACGCACAACTACACCGCCTATCCGATGATCCGGCAGGCGCGCGAGATGGTTGCCAAGGGGCAGCTTGGCGACATCCGCATCGTGCAGTCGGAGTACCCGCAGGACTGGCTGACCGAAGACCTTGCCGCCACCGGCCAGAAGCAGGCGGCGTGGCGCTCCGATCCGAAACAGGCGGGCGCTGGCGGCGCGCTCGGCGACATCGGCACCCATGCCTACAATCTCGCCCGCTTCGTCTCCGGGCTGGAACTCGATTCCCTGTCGGCCGATCTCGATGCCTTCGTGCCGGGGCGACAGCTCGACGACAATGTCAACGTGATGCTGCGCTTCAAGCCGGTCGGCAAGACGCATCCGGCAAAGGGCATGATCTGGGCGAGCCAGGTGGCGCCCGGTCATGAGAACGGGCTGAAGCTGCGCATCTATGGCTCGAAGGGCGGGCTGGAATGGGTGCAGGCCGATCCAAACTATCTCTGGTACACGCCGTTCGGCCAGCCCAAGCAACTGCTCACGCGCAACGGCGCCGGCGCGCTGCCGGTGGCCGGACGCGTCAGCCGCGTGCCGTCGGGACATCCGGAAGGTTATCTCGAAGGCTTCGCCAACATCTACCAGGAAGCGGCGCGGGCGATCCGTGCGGCCCGCAAGAAGGGTGGCAAGCCGGGCAAGGAGGTCGTGTTTCCGACCATTCAGGACGGCGTCGAAGGCATGGCTTTTATCGAGGCCTGCGTGAAGTCGTCGAAGAAGAATGGAGCGTGGACGAAACTTTAATCGCGCCGCCGGTCAACGAGGGCGAGGCGACCGGATGAGGGGGCTTGGCGCGAACTGGCGGCAACAGCCAGCGCGCCGTTAAATGGGGAGTGGTGTCGATGAAAATCGGCATGTGCATGTTCTTGTGGACGACCAGCGTCTCGAAGAAGCACGAAGCGCTGCTGCGCGACATCAAGGCGACAGGCTTTGACGGTGTCGAGATCCCGACCTTTGCCGGTGTGCCGGACGACTACAGAAGGCTCGGCGAAATGCTCGACCGCATCGGGCTGGAGCGAACGGCTGTCACAGCAATGGGCGATCCGGCGATGAATTTGATCTCGCCCGACGCCGCGACCCGTAAGGCCGGCATTGACTATATGAAATGGGCGATCGACTGCAGTGTGGCGCTCGGTGCCGACAGGCTAAGTGGGCCGCTGCATTCGACGCTTGGCGCCTTTTCCGGCAGCGGGCCGACGGCGGCCGAGAAGAAGCGCTCGGTCGCCTCGCAACGCGCGATTGGTGACCATGCCGGCAAGCGAGGTGTCACCATCGGGTTGGAGGCGCTCAACCGCTTCGAATGTTATTTGCTCAACACGATGGCCGACCTCTCCGAGCACGTCGACGCCATCGACCGGCCGCACATCAAGGCGATGTACGACACTTTCCACGCCAATATCGAGGAGGCCGACCCGATCGGGGCCTATACCAAGCACCGCCGGAATGTCGTGCATATCCACATTTCGGAGAACGATCGCGGCGTGCCGGGGCGCGGCAACATTCCGTGGAAAGAGACGTTCTCCGCCATCCGCAAGAGCGGCTACGATGACTGGCTGACCATCGAGGCGTTCGGGCGTTCGCTGAAGGATCTGGCAGCGGCGACCAAGGTGTGGCGGGATTTTGCCGAGACGCCCGAGGCGGTTTATCGGGAGGGGTATAGGCATATCCGGGATGGGTGGAGGGGTGCTGCGTAAGCCCCTCTCTTTCGTCATCCACGGGCGGAGCGGTAGCGAAGCGGAGGCGGAGACCCGAGGATCCATGCCGCGACCTTCACGCTCCGCAGCGGTAGGTATGTTTTGCACCGCTGCACTCTGGCACAGACGTCACGGAATGGATCCTCGGGTCTGCGCTGCGTCGCTTCGCTCCTTGCTTCGCCCGTGGATGACGAAGCCGCGGTGGGCCGACGCCAATCGCAGCCTACCTCAATCACCCCCGCTCGGTCTGGACCCTGTTATAATCATGGATCGTGCGGCTCAGCCTGCGGCGTAGGAAATTCGAGATGTTGTCGAAGATGAACACCACAAGCAGCGTCAAAAGCACCATGTAGAAGACGTTGGCCCAGTTGGAGTTGGTGCGCATCGCTTCCCAGAGTTTCAGGCCGATACCGCCGGCGCCGACGGCGCCGATGATGGTGGCGCCGCGTGTGTTGGATTCCCACTGGTAGAGCGTCTGGCTGATGAAGACCGGGATCACTTCCGGCATCACGCCATAGCGCTGAACCAGCAAGCCGTTGGCGCCGGTCGACTTGATGCCTTCGCGCGGCTTGTCGTCGATGTTTTCGAGGCTTTCCGAATAGGTTTTGCCAAGCGTGCCGATCTCGGTGAAGAAGATCGCGGCGCTGCCGGCCAGCGGCCCCGGGCCGAAGGCGCGGGTGAAGAACAGCGCCCAGATCAGCATGTCGACCGAGCGCATAAAGTCGAAGAAGCGCTTGAGCACCTGGCTGAGCAATCCGCTCGGCGTGATGTTGCGGGCGGCGAAGAAGGCGAGCGGGAAGGCGACGACGCCGCCGAGCAGCGTGCCGAGAAACGCCATGACGATGGTCTGCAAGAGCTTCGTCCAGACGTCGCCGTGCTGCCACTGTGCATTGTTCCAGATGTTGTCGCCGGCCAGCGCGAGATTCGAGGTGCCGGGCTTCAGTTCGGGTCCGGACCAGATCAGCGAGATCACTTCACCGGCCGATTTGCCGAAGAAGGGCGAGCGCGTGTCGAAAACGAAATTCGCCCAACCGAGGAAGCGCTTGCGGACCTTCACTCGGTCGACGGTGACGCGCACCTCGCCGACAAAGCCCATCCTGGCGACGATCTCGTCGTCATGCGCGGTGATCCAGCCGGGTACCGCCCCAGATATCACCGGCCTGCCGCTGGTCAGCGCCACGGGAACCGTCTCGCCATTGGCCGTGATTGTCGCCCTGGTCTTGTCGAAGGTGACGGACTTGGCCGGACCGTCGATCAGGACGGTGAATGTGCCGTCCGCATTCTTGACGACCCAATCGGGATTTGGATTCTCGCCAAGTGCTGAAAAGCGCGGGTACTTCGGCGTGATCTCGGGCTGGTCGAGGCGGAATTCAGGCTGCAGATCGTAGCTGATCCATTGCGTCAGGAAGAGCGGCAGGCGCTCCCAGTGCGAGTCGCGCATCACCTGCGGCAGGTTGAAAAACCACAAGGCGTAGACGAGGTAGAGAAGGATGCCGCCGAACAGGAACAGCGGGCCGAAGCGTTTGTATGCCGGCCGCTGGAACACCTGGGGATAGCGCTCCTCGATGGACGATATTTGCTCGGCGGTCATCGTTGCCATGATTAGGCGCTCATCAGAAAAGCTTGCTCGCCGACCAGCTTGCGGCGCAGCCAGGCGGAGAACTGGTCGACGATGAAGATCGTCGTGAACAACAGCAGAACCAGCGCCAGCGTCTTGGCGCCGAAGCCGCGCGAGATCGACAATTTCAGCTCCTCTCCGATGCCGCCGCCGCCGACGGCGCCGATGATGGTCGACGCACGTACGTTGATCTCGACGCGCAGCAATGTGTAGGACATGAAGTTGGGCAGGACCTGCGGCAGGTCGGCGAAGCGCACGCGCTCGAACCAGTTGCCGCCGACCGCCCTCAAACCTTCCTCGGCGCGCATGTCGATGTTCTCGTTGATCTCGTAGAACAGTTTGCCCAGCGCGCCGATCGAGTGCAGGCCGATGGCGATGATGGCGGCGATCGGACCGGTCGAAACGATGGCCGCGAACAGGCCGGCAATGACGATCTCGGGAAAGGCGCGCAGCAATTCCATGAATCGCTTGACGACAAGCCTCAGCACCGGGTGCGGCGTCAGATTGCGCGCGGCGATGAAGGAGAACGGCACGGCGAAGATTAAGCCGATGAAGGTCGAGACCAGCGCCACGTTCACCGTGGTCAACATCAGTTCGAAATATTCGGGGATGAAGAAGCTGCCCCAGACATAGACGCGGCCGAGCGGGAAGTTGAATTCCTGCGTACCCTTGTCATTGGGCGAGGCGATGTCGAACAGCGCCCGCCAGACGTCGTTCCAGTCCTTGGGGATCAGCCAGCTCAGGAAATCGAGGATATGCGGCAGCCGGTCGAAGAAGTGACCGGCATTGGCCTCGTCGGCGAACCACATGCTGGAAAGCGTCGCGGCCAGCAGCAGGGCGATGCCGAGGAGGGTGTAAAGCCGCCGCAACGAGAGCTGGCGCCGCCAGGCACTGGCTACCTGCAAGGTCGCGTCGGAGCGGGCTGTCGCTGACATGGTCATGATCGGGACATGCAAAAAGGGCGACGCCGGAGAACGCCGCCCTTTCTGATTTTGCCGTTAGCCGCCGATGGCTGCCTTACGGGCTTCGACGATGACGTTGTAGAAGTCAGGCTTGACCGGGACATAGCCGGTGAAATCGCCGCCTTCGACGCCTTCGAAGCAGGCCTTGTCCTTCTTCGGCAGGTCGGTGAAGAAGGCGGTGAGCTTGGCGGTCATGTCGTCGCCGAGTGCGGTGCGAACGACCAGCGGACCGTTCGGGATCAGGCCGGAGCGCCAGACTTCGACGAAGTCGTTGGGGTCGACGGCGCTCTTGGCGGTTACCTTGTGGAAGGTGCCGGAGGTGTAGCCGTTCTTGAAGTCGCCGATGCCCGAGGAATCGTCGACGGCAACGTCGACCTTGCCATCGCGGACGGCGAGGATGTTGTTCTCATGGCCGCCGTTGAACTGGGTCGAGGCGAAGAAAGCGTCGTTGGAAGCGCCGGTCTCCTTCGGGATCTGGGTCAGAGGGATCAGGTAGCCAGAGGTCGAATCCGGATCGGCGTAGCCGAGCTTCTTGCCTTTGGCCGACTTGATGTCGGTGATACCAGAGGATTTCAGCGCCAGGCCGATCGAATAATAGCCGGTGGCGCCGTCGGTCTGCTGGGTGGTGAGGATCGGGGTGACCGCCTTCGGATCCTTGATGTAGACGCTGGCATAACCGGAAGCGCCGAGTTCGGCGAAGTCGAGCGTGCCGCCGAGCAGCCCCTGGATGACGCCGTCATAGTCGGCGGCCGGGAACAGCGACACCTTTTCGAAGCCGAATTCGGTCTTCAGATGGTCGGCCAGGCACTGGTAGTTGCGCAGACGGTCGGTTTCATTTTCACCGCCGAGGATGCCGACGCGGAATTCCTTGAGGTCGGCCGCGTGAGCCATGCTGGTTGCCATGGCGAGCACCGATACGGCGCCGAATACCATCTTCCTGAACATTTTGTCTCTCCTGTAGATTCCGGCCCCGCGCCGGCAGCGTTCTTGATCTTGACAGATGCCCTTGACGCGGGCTGGCGATCCCAGCCGCTCAATAACCCGGGAATGCGGGTTCGAGCGGGCTGGCGGATGCTTCGATCTTTTGCTTGTAGGCGATGCTGGTCGAGGTGATGGCCTCGGAGATCTCGGCGCCATTGGCGTCGGCGCCATAGACCTGGCGTACGGCTTCGCGGTTGAGTGCTTCCGGCGGGCCGTCGAAGACGATCTTGCCGGCCGCCATGCCAATGATGCGGTTGCAATAGGTGCGGGCGGTGTCCAGCGTGTGCAGATTGGTGACGACGGTGATGCCTTCGCGCAGATTGATGTCCTGCAAAGAGTCCATCACCACCTTGGCGTTGAGCGGGTCGAGCGAAGCGATCGGCTCGTCGGCGAGCAGCACCTTGGGCTGCTGCATCATGGCGCGGGCGATGGCGACGCGCTGCTGCTGGCCGCCGGACAGCGTGCCGGCCGGCTGCAATGCGGTGCGGGCAATGTCGAGACGTTCAAGCGCTGCGATCGCCTCGGCGCATTCGGCGCGGGTGAACATGCCGAGCAGGTTAGAGAAGGTCGAGCGATGATTGAGCCGGCCGAGCAGAACATTGGTCAGCACATCAAGGCGCGGCACAAGATTGAACTGCTGGAAGATCATGGCGCAGTCGCGCTGCCAGCGCCGAAGCGGCGAGCCGCGCAGCCGGGAAACCTCGGCACCGTCAAAAAAAATCGACCCTTGGCTGGGGTCGATGAGACGGTTGATCATGCGAAGAAGGGTGGACTTGCCGGCGCCCGAACGGCCGATGATGCCGACCATCTGGCCCTGCGGGATCGACAGGTCGATGGCGCTGACGGCGGTGTTCTTGCCAAATCGGCGGGAGACGCCGCGGATTTCGAGGGTGGCAGAGCTTGCTGACATGGCAGGTTCCGGTGCGGACCATATTGATCGTCAGGCTTTCGCCTAACGCAGCCACATGAACCTGCCGTGTCGCCTGCATGTCAGTTTTGTTACGTTCCACAGATGTGAGTTAAGGGCGCCCGAAGGTCAGCAGCTCTTCGAAATGGTTCATATCGTTGAAGCTGCAGAAGGCGGGCGGCTTGATTTCGATCACCTGGGCTTGTCGCTCGAAAAGCGCCAGACTGTTGTCGAAGAGGTCCTGCCATGCGGCAGCCCAGTCATCGGCGAGACGCTTGATCTGGTAGGCGAAGGTGATGTGGAAGATGTAGCTGTCGTGGTCGGGGTGGCAGTAACCGAACGGCACCGACAACGCGTCGCGCCATGCACTCATGACACGCCTGTCTTCATCGGTCGCACCGGCAACGGTGAGACCGGTCGGCACGACCTCTATCACTTTTATGTTGAACGGGGTGAGGCCCTCGAAGCCTTTCAAGCGTTCCAGATAGAGACTGGTCATCGCGTCGATGCTGGTGTCGAGCGGCACGTCGTGCGGCCAGTAGGGCAGGCGGCGACGATATTCGATGATGCCCTGGAACAGCGTCATGTGCAGGCTGGAGATGGGCGTGAAAGCGAGCCGATCGGCGTCAGGCATCGCCAGCATCTTCTCGCGCACCGCAAGCACGACGGCCTCGGACGGCGAACCGCTGACTAGGTGGCTGACGACCGTGTTGCCGGGCTCGAACAGGAAATTGCCTGATGTGTCGTAGCGGGTGCCGAGATGCACAGGTGGCTTGGGATTGAGGCCTTCGAAAAAGCCGGCGAGTGAGGGTCGGATGTGGGGCATTGCGATCTCCAGGGAAGACCGCGTCTTGTCTCTACCCTGTGTCAGGGATGTGAATCGGGCCGGTCTTATGACGACAATGTGATGAGCTATCCGCCGTATTTTTCCAAAAAGGCTTCCGCCTCCAGCTCGCGGAAATCGTCGAGGGCGGCGCGCAGTCTTGCGTGGTCCCAATCCCACCAGGCAAGCGTCTGATAGCGTTCCGCGGTTCGGCGGTCGAAGCGCTCGCGGATCGGTTTTGCCGGCACGCCGCCGACGATGGTGTAGGGCGCGACATCCTTCGACACGACCGCGCCGGCGCCGACCGCGGCGCCATCGCCGACGGTGACGCCGGGCAGGATGGTCGAGCCGTGGCCGAGCCAGGTGTCGTGGCCGATGGTGACGCGCCTGGCGCGGCGCTGGGCGAAGAATTCCGTTTCGTGCTCGGCGTCGTCCCAATAGTCGGAAGCGCGGTAGGTGAAATGATGCAGCGTCGGCCGCCATGTCGGGTGGTTGGTGGCGTTGATGCGCACGGCGGCTGCGATGTTGGAGAACTTGCCGACGGTTGCGCACCAGACGGCGCAATCCTGCATCATGTAGGAATAGTCGCCGAGAATGCTCTCCGAGACCCGGCTGCGGTCGGCGATCTCGGTCCAGCGGCCGAGCGTCGAATTCTCGACCTCCGCCGTCGGATGGATCAGCGACGTTTCCGACAGTTTTCTCGTCATGCCGCGATTTTTCCCGGAGCGAAAGCGGTGACGTCGATGATGCGGTCGGCAACCGCCTCGCGCACATCGTGGTCATGGAAGATGCCGAGCAGGGCGACATCAGCCGCCTTCTTGGTGGCGATGAGTTCGATCACCACGTCGCGGTTGGTGGCATCGAGCGATGCGGTCGGCTCGTCGAGCAGCAGGATCGGGTGCTCGGTGATGAAGCCGCGCGCGATGTTGACGCGCTGCTGCTCGCCGCCGGAGAAGGTCGCCGGCGGCAGCGCCCAGAGTTTTTCCGGCAGGTTGAGCTGCGCCAGCAAGGCGCGTGCCTTGGCTCTGGCTGCCTCGCGCTCCGCGCCGCGCTCGACCAATGGTTCGGCGACGACATCGAGGGCCGAAACGCGCGGCACGGTGCGCAGGAACTGGCTGACATAGCCGATCGTTTGCCGGCGCACGGCAAGCACCGTGCGCGGACTGGCGTTGGCGAGATCGATCAGTTCGTCCTCGTGCTGGACGATGATCTGGCCCTCGTCGACGGCATAATTGCCGTAGAGCATCTTGAGGATCGAGCTCTTGCCGGCGCCGGACGGGCCGCCAAGCACGGCGCATTCGCCAGCCCTGATCGAGAAGGAAACGCTGGCGACGACCGGCAATTTGATGCCATCACGCAGATGCATGGTGAAGCTCTTGGCGACGTCGGAGACAACGAGAGGTGTCGGCATGGTTACACCTGTAGGATCGAAGAAACGAGAAGCTGCGTGTAAGGCGCGCGCGGATCGTCGAGTACGCGGTCGGTGAGACCGCTTTCGACGACGCGGCCGTCCTTCATCACCATCATGCGCTGCGACAGAAGCCTGGCCACCGCGAGGTCATGGGTGACGACGATGGCGGCGAGACCGAGATCGGTGACCAGGCCGCGCAACAGATCGAGCAGGCGTGCCTGCACCGAGACGTCGAGGCCGCCGGTCGGCTCGTCCATGAACACCAGCCGCGGGCCGGTGACGAGGTTGCGGGCGATCTGCAGACGCTGGCGCATGCCGCCGGAAAAGGCGCGCGGCTCGTCGTCGATGCGGTCCTCGTCGATCTCGACGCGCGACAGCCAGTCGACGGCGGTGGCGCGGATTTTTCCATAATGGCGATCGCCGACCGCCATCAGCCGCTCGCCGACATTGGCGCCGGCCGATACCGTCATGCGCAGGCCGTCGGCCGGGTTCTGGTGGACGAACCCCCAGTCGGTGCGCATCAGGAAGCGGCGCTCGGCCTCGCTCATGCGGTAGAGCTCGCGGAACTGGCCGTCGCGCATGCGGTAGCTGGCGGTGCCGGAGGAAGGCAAGAGCCGTGTCGACAGGCAGTTGAGCAGCGTCGTCTTGCCCGAGCCGGACTCACCGACGACAGCCAGGACTTCGCCTGGCCAAAGATCGAAGGTAACGTTCTCGCAGCCGACGCGCGAGCCGTAGAATTTGGACAATGCTGAAACGCGCAGCAGCGGTTCGTCGGTCATTGCGCCGGCTCCATTTTCTCTGCAGCAGTTTCAGGGGCGAGGTGACCACGATGGCCGTCTTCGCGCCGCTTCTCGCAATGGTCGGTGTCGGAGCAGACGAACATGTGGCCGCCATGGTCGTCGAGGATGACCTCGTCGAGATAGACATTCTCTGCCGCGCACAGCGCGCAGGGCTGGTCGAAGGTCTGCACCTCGAAGGGGTGATCCTCGAAGTCCAGGCTGACGACGCCGGTGAAAGGCGGCACGGCATAGATGCGCTTCTCGCGGCCGGCGCCGAACAGCTGCAGAGCCGGCGAGCGGTGCATTTTGGGATTGTCGAATTTCGGTGTCGGCGAGGGGTCCATGACATAGCGGCCCTCGACTTTGACCGGATAGGCATAGGTGGTGGCGATGCGGCCGTGCTTGGCGATATCCTCGTAGAGCTTCACATGCATGAGGCCATATTCCTCCAGCGCATGCATCTTGCGCGTCTCGGTCTCGCGCGGCTCGAGGAAGCGCAGCGGCTCGGGGATCGGCACCTGGTAGACCAGCACCTGCCCGGCGCTGAGCGGATGTTCGGGGATGCGGTGGCGGGTCTGGATGATGGTGGCGGTTGCCGTGTCGGTGGTGACGGCGACATTGGCGACCTTCTTGAAGAAGGCGCGGATCGAGACGGCATTGGTGGTGTCGTCGGCGCCCTGGTCGATGACCTTCAGCACATCGTCGGGACCGATGATCGAGGCGGTGACCTGGACGCCGCCGGTGCCCCAGCCATAGGGCATCGGCATTTCACGCGAAGCGAACGGCACCTGATAGCCGGGGATGGCGATGCCCTTGAGGATGGCGCGCCGGATCATCCTTTTGGTCTGCTCGTCGAGATAGGCGAAGTTGTAGGTGGCGATGTCGGTCATGGCGATCACATCCACATTGTGCTATCGAATTGGCGTCCAGGGAGCGGAAACAGGGGCGACATCGGATGACCCAAACCGGTTGGATGCATCTCGGAATCCTGCTGCTGGTGTTTGTTGGCGTGGTCGCTTTTGTTCTTCGAAGAATGGTTCTGCCCGCGCCGAGGGAGGGCGCGCACGGCGAAAACATTGGCGGCAGCAGCGGCTACAGCGGAGGGCATGGCGGCCATTCGCACGACAGCGGCGGCGGTCATGGCGGGTCGGGCGACTAAGCTCATTCCGCCGCCTCCTTCTTTTCTTCCAGGACGCCGGCATTTTCCCGCGCCTCGTGTTCGGCGCGCATGCGGCGCACCAGATCGAGCTCGGCCTGGAAGTCGACATAGTGCGGCAGCTTCAGATGCTCGACGAAGCCGGTCGCCTGGACATTGTCGGAATGCGAGATGACGAACTCCTCGTCCTGCGCGGCGGCGACGACATCCTCGCCGAGTTCCTTGGCGCGCAACGCGCGGTCGCATAGCGCCATCGCCATCGCCTTGCGCTCGCTCTGGCCGAAGACGAGGCCATAGCCGCGGGTGAATTGCGGCGGCGCCTTGGCCGAACCCTTGAACTGGTTGACCATCTGGCATTCGGTGACGCGCACTGTGCCGAGTGGCACGGCGAAGGGCAGTTCCGGCACGTCGAGCTCCAGCTCGACCTCGCCGATGCGGACTTCGCCGACAAAGGGGTGGTTGCGGGCATAGCCGCGCTGGGTGGAATAGCCCAGCGCCAGCAAAAACCCTTCATCGCCGCGTGACAGCGCCTGCAGGCGGATGTCGCGCGCCATCGGGAATTCCAGCGGCTCGCGGGTGATGTCGCCGGGGACATGGTCCTGAGGCATGTCGCCATCCGGCTCGATCAGGCCTTCGCGGGCGAGGATCGCCGAAACGCGCGGCATGGCCTGCGCTTCCGTCTCGCGCCGCAGCGGTTCGGCGACATCGGCGCCGGCGGCAAGCTCGGGGTCGAGCAACCGGTGCGTGTAGTCGAAGGTGGGCCCAAGCAACTGGCCACCGGGCAGGTCCTTGTAGGTTGCCGACACGCGCCGCTCGACCAGCATGGCGCCGGTGTCGATGGGATTGCTGTAGCCGAAGCGCGGCAACGTGGTGCGGTAGGCACGCACCAGAAAGATCGCCTCGATCATGTCGCCGCGCGCCTGGACGATGGCGAGTGCGGCCAACTCGCGATCATAGAGCGAGCCTTCGCTCATCACCCGGTCGACGCCGAGCGCCAGCTGCTCGACGATCTGGTCGAGGCGCAATGCCGGCACCGAACGATCGCCGCGCCGGCGGTCAGCGAGCAGGCTGTGGGCATTGGCGATAGCGGCCTCACCGCCTTTTACCGCGACATACATTTTACGCCTCCATCGTCTTGATGCGCGTCGTTCGCGGCAGGCAGGCGACGCCGTCGGGCGCTGCCAGGACGATGTCGACGCCGCGCGGAAAGCGCCCGATGTTCTGCTTCCACTGTTCGACGAAATGCCGTGGCATTTGCGCCGGCGCGATGGTCGCGCTGGTTTCGATGCCGGGACCTTCGAGCAGCAGCGGGGCGCCGGAGGTGAGGTCGCTGACCCGCAGGATCAATGTCGTCGAGCGATCGGGATAGTCCTGCGTGCCTTGCGAGAAACCGTCGAGGGCTGCCATCTCCGCAGGGTTGGCGATCACAGCGAAATGCGCATCGGCCGGCGTGTTGGCGAGCGGCGCGCCGGTGTGGAAGCCGAGCCAGGATTTCACCGCCGCGGACGCCTGCAGAGCAGGGTCGAGCCAGAGTGGGGTATCGTTGTCGCATAGCGCCAGCGCGATGGCGCCGGCGGTTGCCGACAGCGGCGCCGGCGGGCGGGCGAAGGCCGGCAAAGGCTGCACGCTGCCCGGTCGCGCCATGGCGTCCATGACCGCGCGGAAGACTGTCTGGGCGTTGAACACCGGATCGGCGAAACCGCCATCGATCGATTGGGCTGCGATATCCATCAGTCTTCCCCGCGCACCATGGTGAAGAAATCCACTTTCGTTGCCGCCGTCTCGGCGCGGCGTTTTTCACGCGCCTCGCCTTGGGCAGCCCGCAACGGCGCCACCAGCGCGGTCTCGACCGTCTGGCGCTGCGCGGGATCCTGCCAGAGCGCGTCGGCGATCGCCGCCAGCTTCGCCTTCTTGCGGTCGCGGCCGAGCATGTAGCTGTGGCCGACCTGCCCGCTCGGCAGCCGCACAGTGGCACGGGTCACCGTGGCTTCACCGACATTGAAGGGCGCGCCGCCGCCGCCGATGCGGCCGCGCACGGTTACCAGGCCGGTTTCCGGCCCACGCAGAAGTTCTGCTTCCGAGGTCAGGCCGGCCCCGTTCCAGAGCCGGGCGATATCGTCGCCGCTGGCCTGCGCCAGCGTCGCCATGACGGCTTTGCGCTCGACCTGGTCGCGCGCTTCCTGTCCTCGCATGCAGCAACTCCCTGACTATGTAAAATTTGTCTAGTGATATAGACAACTATACAAATTATACCTATTATCTAACCCGTGTCCATGACGGGTGGATGACAGGGGCGTGATCGGGGGCAAGAATGGCCGGGCAAAAGATGGTGAGCAGTATTGAACGGCGCAGCGGCGTCTCGCTGTGGCGGCAGATCGCCGACCAGATCCTGCATTCGATTGCCGCTGGCGACTTTGCCGAGAATGCCGTGCTGCCGCCGGAGGTGGCGTTGGCCGAACGCTACGGCGTCAATCGTCACACGGTGCGCAGCGCCATATCAGCCCTGGTGCAGGACGGCGTGCTTCGAGCCGAACAGGGACGCGGCACATTTGTGCTGTCGCGCAAACGGCTGTCCTATCCGATCGGCGCGCGGACGCGGTTTTCGACGGGCCTGCAAGGACAGACGTCGGAACGGCATATCGTCCTGCTTACATCAGTGGTCGAGCCGGCCAGCCAGCGCGTCGCCGAGGGGCTCGGCCTTGCCAGGAGCACCGAGGTGATCCGGCTGGAGACGCGCGGCGAGGCCGATGGACGGCCGGTGTCGCGCGCTGCCAGCTGGTACGAAGCAAAGCGTTTCGCCGGCATCGAGAAGGCGATGGCCGAGACAGGATCCATCACCGCTTCGCTCAAGCACTTCGGCATCGACGATTATCTCCGGCAGTCGACTGTTCTGTCCGCGCGCCACGCCGATGCCGCCGACCTCGCCGATCTCGATCTGCAGCCGGGCGCCATCGTGCTGGTCGCCACCGCTGTCAATGTCACGCCGGACGGTCAGCCGATCCAGTTTGCCGAAACGCGGTTTCCGGCCGAGCGGGTGGAGCTCAAGCTATCGGCACTGTGACCAAGGGCTCGAGACGGCAAGCTATCCGACCTCGATGACCGCCTTGATCAGGCCGGATTTCTCATGCGCCCAGCGAGCCAGATCGCGCGGTGTGCCGGCGAGCGTCGTGCGATGCGAGACGAGCTTCGCCAGCGGCACTGCCCCGCTTAGGATCGAGGCGGCGACGTGGTCGAAGTCGGCCTTGAGCGCATTGCGGCTGCCGACCAGCGTCATCTCACGTTTGTGGAACTCGGGGTCTGAGAAAACGATATCGTCCTTGACGACGCTGACCAGCACCAGCATGCCGCCATGCGCGACATGAGCGAAGGCCGACTGCACGGAGGCGGTGTTGCCGGTGGCATCAAAGACGACATCGAAGCCCTCGCCGCCGGTAGCGTCCCGCACCAGCTCGGCTGCCGCTTTTTGTGAGCCGTCGAGCGTCGCGAAGCCGAGCTCGTTTGCGGCGAAAGTCAGCCGCTCGCTGCTCATGTCGAGCAGACTGACGTCGAGCCCGGCGATACCGGCGAAGATGGCCGTGCCGAGCCCGATCGGGCCGGCGCCGATCACCAGCGTGCGGGCACCCGGTTCGGCGCGGGCGCGGCGAACGGCATGCGCGCCGATGGCGAGGAATTCGACAGCGGCGGCGTCCGCCAACGACAAGCCGTTGGTCGGATAGAGATTTTGTGCCGGGACAAGAATTTGCTCGGCCATGGCGCCGTCACGATGGACGCCGAGCACCTCGATCTTGACGCAGCAATTGGGCTTGCCGTGCCGGCAGGCGATGCATTTGCCGCACGCGAGATAGGGGTTGATGACGACCGGTTCGCCGATGGCCAGATCGACGCCTTCGCTGGCCTCGACGACGGTGCCCGACACCTCGTGGCCCATGATGCGGGGGTAGGCGAGGAACGGGTGCTTGCCCTCGAAGATGTGGTAGTCGGTGCCGCATATGCCGACATGGCTGACCGCGACCAGCGCCCAACCCGCAGGCGGCGCGCCGGGTGCGGCGCGATCTTCCAGGACAAGATCGCCGGGCGAGCGGCAGATAACGGCTTTCATTCAGCAATTCCAGTGTTCAAAAAGGCGCCGGTCCGTCGAGCGGACCGGCGGGAGGATTATTTGCCGCGACGGCGCAGGCCGTCGAAGTAGACGATGACGATGATCAGCACGCCGGTGATAATGCGCTGCCAGAAGGCGTTGACGTTGAGCAGGTTGGCGCCGTTGTTAATGGTGGCGAGGATGAAGGCGCCGAGCAGCGGTCCGTGCACCGAGCCGACGGCGCCGAACAGCGAGGTGCCGCCGATCACCGACGATGCGATCGCCTGCAGCTCCCAGCCCTCGGCCTGGGTCGGGTTGCCGATGCCGATGCGCGAAGCCAAGAGCACGCCGACGAACGCCGCGCAGAGACCCGAGAGCGTGTAGGCCATGAAGATGGTGCGCTGGACGTTGACGCCGGACAGGCGCGAGGCCTCGGCGTTCGACCCGACCGAGAACAGGTACCGGCCCCAGCGGCTGTGATGCAGGAAGACATAGGCGGGGATGCCGACCAGCAGGACCATCCAGAACAGATTGGGGATGCCGAGGAAGGAGTTGCGCGAGAATTCCTGGAAAGCATCATTGTTGATCGAAATCGAATTGCCGTTGGTCATCAAAAGGCCAATGCCGCGCAGCGACGTCAGGGTCGCCAACGTGATGATGAAGGGCGGCAGACCCATCTTGACGATGCCGAAGCCATGGAAGAGGCCGATGGCGACGCCGACCAGCAGGGTGAGCAGAATGGCGAGGAAGACCGGGACGCCGGCATTGATCAACATCGCGGCGATGACGGTGGCGAAGCCGACCACCGCGCCGACAGACAGATCGATGCCGCCGGTGATGATGACGAAGGTCTGGCCGACAGCCAAAATGGCGATCATCGAACCCTGACGCAGCAGATTCGAGATGTTGTTGGCCGACGCGAAGCTCGATGTGGATAACGACAGGATGACCCACAGCAGCACCAGCAACGCCAGCAGCGTCAACCCAAACAGGGCGTTGTAGTTGCGTTTCGGTCTTTCGACAGCGGCTGCTTCGGTGCTCATGTCTGTCCTCCCAGCTTTTCTTGTTTCTCGGCGAGCGCCTGTGTGAGAATTTCTTCGTGGTCGGCGGTGCGGAAGCCGTGCGTGGCGACAAGCTTGCCGCGCCGGAACACGTGCAGCGTGTCGGCCAGTTCATAGACTTCCGGCAGATAGGACGAGATCAGGATAATGCCGGCGCCCTTCGACAGAAGCGCGCCGAACAGGCGGTAGATCTCGGCCTTGGTGCCGACATCGACGCCGACCGTCGGTTCGTCGAAGATGAACAGCTTGGCGCCGTGCGCCAGCCATTTGCCGATGACGATCTTCTGTTGGTTGCCGCCCGACAGGCTGGACGCCAGCGCATGACGCGTCGGCGTCTTGATCCTGAGGTCGGCGATCTGGCGGTCAGCCTCGGCCTTCTCCTTCGCGCCGGAGATCAACAGGTTGCTGGAGATGCGTTTGTAGATCGGCAGATTGAGGTTCATCCCGACCGGCAGGTTCAGGCACAGGCCCTGGTCGCGGCGGCTTTCCGGCGCCAGCGCCATGCCGAGTTTTATCGCGTCATGCTCGGAATTGATGTGGACCGGCTTGCCTTGCCACAGGACCTCGCCGGCCGACTTCTTGTGGCGGCCATAGAGCGTGGTGACGAACTCGCTGCGGCCGGCACCGATCAGGCCGTAGAGCCCAACGATCTCGCCCGCGCGCACAGTCATGGAGACATTCTCGAAACCTTTGCCCGACAGGTTCCTCGTCTCGACGATCGCAGCGCCCGGGGTAAAATGCTCCTTGTGGTAGACCTGCTCGATCGAGCGGTTGATCATCAACTTGACCAGCTCGGCGTCGTTGGTCTCGGCAATGTTGCGGGTGCCTACCAACGTGCCGTCGCGCAGCACGGAGACGCGGTCGGCGAGCTCGAAGACCTCTTCCATGCGATGGCTGATATAGATGATCGTGACGCCTTCTCCCTTAAGCCGGCGGATCAGCGTGAACAGCTGGTCGGCCTCCTTGCGGGTGAGGTAGGCGGTCGGCTCGTCGAAGATCAGGAATTTTGTGCCGCGCACAGTGGCGCGGGCGGCGGCGATCAGCTGCTGCTGACCGATGGTGAGGTCACCCAGCATGACATGCGCCGGCAAGTCGAAGCCGAGGCCGTCGATGATCTTCTGCGCCTCCCTGACCATGGCGCGCTGCTGCAGGATGCCGAAGCGCGAATTCTCGTCGCCGAGGAACATGTTGGCGGCGACGGTGAGGTGGCGGCAGAGCACCACTTCTTGGTGCACGGCATTGATACCGAGCGCCATTGCCTCATGTGGCGTAGCGAGCGCTGCCGGCTTGCCCTCCCAGATGACATCGCCGGAGGTGCGCGGCATGACGCCGGTCAGAAGCTTGATGAGGGTCGATTTTCCGGCGCCGTTCTCGCCGACGATAGCGTGGATCTCACCGGCCTTGAAAGCAAGGTGCACTGGCTTCAGCGCATGCGTGCCGGGATAGCGCTTTTCCAGCCCATGCAGTTCGAGGATCGTCCTGCCGGGTTGCAGCGTTGGGGCCGGGTGCAGTTCCTGCGCCGTCGACGTCATGACAATCCTCCCAGATTGGTCTTGCGGTTGGGCACGCAGCGATGCGGGGCATCGTCAAGGCATTCGGCCGGCCTCTATGGGGCCGGTGAGGGATGTTTCCGGGGCCGCGAAGCCCCGGAAACGATACTTGTCGAGCTGCTTAGTTGAGCTTCGGGTTGAGCAGCGCGTCGATCTTCGGATCCTTCATATTGTCCTTGGTCACGAGATTGGCGCCGGTGTCGACATTGGCTTCGACCTTCTCACCCTTGGACGCCGCGAGCGCCGTCTTGATGCCGTCATAGCCCATCCGGTACGGATCCTGGACGACGAGGCCGGAGATGACGCCGTCGTTGAGGAACTTGATCAGCTTCTCGTCGCTGTCGAAGCCGATCAGCCCGACCTTGCCGGCAAGGTTGTTCTCGGCGATCGCCTGGCCGACGCCTTGCGCCATGATCAGGTTTGACGCGAAGATGCCCTTCAGGTCCGGATTGGCGGTGATCAGGTCGGTCGCGATGTTGAGGCCGGTGGTGGCCTGGCCGTCGGCGTATTTGTCGGCGATCAGTTCGAGGCCGGGATATTTGGCCTTGAGCTGTTCCTTGAAGCCCTGCGCGCGCTGTTCGAGCGAGCCGGCGCCGGGAAGCGCGGTGATCAGCGCAACCTTGCCCTCGACCTTGCCGCCGTTGGCGGCGCCGATCGCGGCGGCGAGACCGTCAGCTGCGACGCGGCCGCCCTGCACGTTGTCGGTGGTCAGGAACGAGGTGAAGGCCTTGGAGTCGGCGCCGGAGTCGATGCCGATGACCTTGACCTTGGCCGCGGCCTCGTCGATCGGCTTGCCGAGCGCCTTGGCTTCGGTCGGCGCGATGACGACGGCGGCCGGGTTGCCGGCGACGGCGTTCTCGAGGATCGAAATCTGGCCGTTGACGTCGGTTTCAGCCTGGGCGCCGAGCTCCGGCACGTTGACGCCGAGGTCCTTGCCGGCCTTGCGAGCGCCGGCCAGAACGATCTGCCAGTAGAAGGACGTGGTATCCTTGACGATGATCGGAATGGTCACATCCGCCGCCGAAGCCGGCGCCGTGTGCAGCGCGCCGGCAAGCATCGAGGCGGCTGCAAGCGCAACAAGTGAGCGGCGGTTGAGAATGCTGGTCACGAATTTCATTAGGAATCCTCCCTAGATCGCCCGGTGAAGGTTACGGAAGCTCCGTTCGGATAGGCGCGACCCAAAAGGAACTTTATCAATAAAAAACAGTTGCCGCTTTTTGATAGTGCATCGACCAAGCCGACGCAAGCGGTGTTTCATTCACATGGCTCGGCGGCGAAACAAGTCTCCTTACCGATCCTCTGCACGTTCCGACGCTCCCGATCCTCCATGACTGTCATGGAATATTAATTCCACAACTCAGTCAATATGGAATGTTCATTCCTTCTTGAGAATCGCGTGATCGTGGCTTTTCGTCAGCCGAGCTCCTGCACGATTGTGTAGGGGGCGTAGCGGGCGAATTCCGTTTGCGGCACCTTGATGTCGAACAGGTCGAGATTGCGTGTCAGATTGGCGGCTTTGGCCGTTCCGGTCAGCACGCTGGCCACGACAGGTTCGTGCAGTGGAAACTGCAACGCCGCCGCCGCCAGCGGATAGCCGCCCTCATCAGCGATTTTCTCCATCGCGCCGACACGCTCGAGTATGTCCTGCGTCGCCGGCGCATAGTCGAAATGGGCGCCATGCACCGGCCCGGTCGCGAGGATGCCGGAGTTGAAGACACCGCCGATGATCAGCGAGGTCTGGCGCTGACGGCAAAGTGGCAGCAGCGCGGCCTCGGCCGAGCGGTCGAGCAGCGAATAGCGGCTGGCGAGCAGGATGCAGTCGAGCGGCGCTTCGCGCAGAACGTCGAGGCAGATTTGCACCTCGTTGACGCCGAGCCCGTAGGCGGAAATCACGCCGGACGATTTCAGCTCTTCCAGTGCCTTCAGGCCGCCATCCATCAGCTGGCGAAAGTGCAGCGTCGTCTTCTCGACGCCATGCGTATAGGCGCCGATGTCGTGGACAAACAGGATGTCTATCCGGTTTAGCCCGAGCCGCGCGTAGGAGAACTCGACCGAGCGCATGATACCGTCATAGGAATAGTCGTAGTCGAGCGCGAAAGGCAGCGGGTCGACATAGGAGTGATCGGGAACCTGGTCTTCCGGCACGGGATGGAACAGCCGTCCGACCTTGGTCGACAAGACATAGGAATCCCGCGGCTTGTAGCGCAGGAAATCGCCGGTCCGGCGTTCCGACAGGCCAAAGCCATAGAAGGGCGCGGTGTCGAAATAGCGCAGGCCGGCCTCCCAGGCAGTCTGCAGCGTTTCCATCGCCGCCTCGCGCGGGCAGGCCCGGTAGAGACCGCCGATCGCCGCCCCGCCAAAACTTATCTCGGTGACCTCGAGCACAGTCGTGCCGATGCGGCGTTTGTTCATCCGAAGCCTCCCCAAGAGCATTTCGCCATTTCAAGAAAACGGCGGACAGTTTTGACGCAATTCCGGACGGAAAACCGATTACACTTTTCCTGGAATTGCTCTGCGGGCTGTCTTTTGCAGCCCATGTTTTTTCGTCGGTGTTTACAGCGTGGCCCCGAGATGCCACGGCACGAATTCGTTGTCGCCGTAGCCGAACGCCTCGCTCTTGGTCTTGCGGCCCGATGCGGTCTCGACGATCAGTTCGAAGAGTTCGCGGCCCATGCCGGCGATGGTCTTTTCACCCGAAGCGATGACGCCACAATTGACGTCCATGTCCTCTTCCATCTGCTGATACATGGTCGAGTTGGTGGCGACCTTGATCGAGGGCGTCGGCCGGCAGCCGAAGCAGGAGCCGCGGCCGGTGGTGAAGACGATGATGTTGGCGCCGCCGGCCACCTGGCCTGTCGCCGAGACCGGGTCGTAGCCGGGCGTGTCCATGAACACCAGGCCGCTGCCGGTGACCTTCTCGGCATAGCCGAAAACGCCGTTGAGCGGCGTCTGGCCGCCCTTGGCGACAGCGCCCAGCGACTTCTCCAGAATGGTGGTCAGGCCGCCGCGCTTGTTGCCGGGCGAAGGGTTGTTGTCGATCGACGCGCCATGCTTGGCGACATGCTCTTCCCACCATTTGATATAGCCGTCGAGCTTGGCGGCGATTTCCGGGGTCGCCGCGCGATAGGCGAGCAGATGCTCGGCGCCATAAATCTCCGTTGTCTCGGACAGGATGCCGATGCCGCCAACGCCGGCCAGGATGTCGACGGCCGCACCCAGCGCCGGATTGGCCGTGATGCCCGACATACCGTCGGAGCCACCGCATTGCAGACCGACGACGATCTCGCTGACGGGGATCGGCTCACGCTGCAATGTACCGACTTCCTCGGCGATTTCCGCCAGCACGCCCATCGCCTTTTCCACCGATTTGCGCGACCCGCCGGCGTCCTGGATGTTGAAATGGCGTTTTCCGGCCGCAGCACCCTTCTGGCCGTAAAGGGTAAGCTGGTTGACCTCGCAGCCAAGGCCGACCATCAGCACGCCGCCGAAGTTCGGATGACGGGTATAGCCGGCGAGCGTGCGGTGCAGCACCATCATGCCGTCACCGGTGCCGCTCATGCCGCAGCCCTGGCCGTGGACGATCGGCACGAAGCCGTCGATCCCCGGATATTTCGGCAACAGCACACGATTGGCCTCATCGGCAATGGCGTGGCAGACGGTAGCCGAGCAATTGACGCTGGCTATGATGCCGATGAAGTTGCGGGTGCCGGCACGGCCGTCAGCGCGGCGATAGCCCATGAAGGTTCTGATACGATCGGCTTCCGTCGCGTGTTCGGCCTCGCTTGGCGGCACCACCGGCAGGCGGCCGCTCTCGAAAACCAGATTGTGCGAATGGACGTGGTCGCCGGGCGCAATGTCTATCGTGGCGCGGCCGATGGCCTGGGCATACTTGACCACCGCCTCGCCGGCAGCGATAGGCTTGATCGCCACCTTGTGACCGGGCTCGATCAAGGCCGTGGCAACGGCGCCGCCGGAGAGCGCGGTGCCGATCTCGATGCGGCCATTGGCGACCGCGACATTGTCGGCGGGGGACAGAAGAATGCTGTTCGAGGCGTTCACGGGCAGTTTCCTGGGTCTGTTCCTGGGGGATGCGCGGATTGACACGCGTCTGTTTACATATAATGTCTTTTATCGGGAAAAAACATTTTTGCGTCAATTGTTTTTTCAGGGGGAGAGACCATGCATCCGATGGACGCGTGGGTTGTAGGAAGCCGCGTCTGACACGCACAGCGTTTTGCTTTGCTGGGTCATGCGCCAGGACATGGTGATATCGCGCTTCAAGCCAGCCACAGCAAGCGCCGGCGCGCAACGGGGCAGGGATGTCGAAGAGTAACAACGTTTACAAGGACGCCTATAACAGAGGTCTGCGGCTACTCGATGAAACGCAGAGCCTGCCGTCGGAACCGGAGCTTGGCACTATGCTCGGCGTCAGCCGCACCACGGTGCGCACCATCTTGGCGCGCATGGAAGAGACCGGGCTGATAGCGTGGAACAAACGCAGCAAGACAGTGCTCAGGGCGCCGAAGCCGGACGATTTCTTCCCCGAGGAGGAAACCGACACGCTGGCCCAGATCATCGAGCGCTCGTTCATGCGCAGGCTGCTCGCCGGCGGCGCCGAGGCCGGCATGCAGATCAATGAGCTCGAGCTGGCGCGCGAGATCGGCGTCGGCACCACCAGCGTGCGCGAATTCCTGATCCGGTTCTCCCGCTTCGGCCTGATCGAGAAGCGGCGCAACAGCCACTGGGTGCTGAAGGGTTTTACGCGAGCCTTCGCGCTCGAATTGACCGAAATCCGCGAGATGTTCGAAATACGCTCGGCGGCGGCCTTTGCCGCCTTGCCGCAGGACAGTCCGGTCTGGGCCGACCTCGACCGGCTGGAGGACGAGCACCGGCTACTGGCCAGCGAGATCGCCACCCGCTTCAACGAATTCTCCGAGCTCGACGAGCGTTTTCACCGGCTGATCCACCGGGCGTCGCACAACCGCTTCATCGTCGATTTTTACGACGTCATCGCCATGATCTTCCACTACCACTATCAGTGGAACAAGGCGCAGGAGCGCGAGCGCAACGAAGTCGCGGTGGGGGAGCATCTCGCTTATATCGCGGCGCTCAAATCGCGCGATCTCGGCAAGGTCGACGCCGCCTGCCGCAAGCACCTGAAGTCGGCGCGCCACACGTTGCTGACCTCCATCCCGGAGATCGGCGGCCGCATCGTTGCCTGAGCGCGCGACGCGCCCAGGCGTCTTGCCTATGCAAGTCGTTATCCCAAGACCGTTGCGCACCCCCGGGTCGAGCCCGAGGGCATGCTTTGGCGACATGCATTGAACGCGCCGCGTTGCCGCAGCGATGATTTGGCGATTTTCCGGCCGTCTGCCGCGTGCTAGGTATTTGCCGTTGCTGCGTGAAGAGGCAGGTCTTTGAACATCCGGCGTAAGAGATGGAGCATGACGGCCGCGTTTGTCGCGGCCTGTGTGTTGCTGCTCCAGTCGACGCTCGGCGCGTTCGCTTTCGGCGCGGCGCCGGGCGCCTCGCAACTCGATGCCTTCGGCAATGTCATCTGCGCCCATGAGGGAGCGGTCCAGCGTCCCGGTGGCGATCCGCACCAGCAGCATATGCCGGCATGCTGCATGCTTGGCTGCAGCATGGTGTCAGTTGCCTATGCGCCGCCACCGGGTGTCGGCATAGGGCCGGTCAGCCTGTCCTTTGAAGCGGTCGCCTTTGTCGTTCCGGTAGCCAGGCATCTGGACTTCACACGCGAGCGTTCTCCGGCCAATCCACGCGCGCCGCCGCTTACGGTCTGAAAACTGCCTCGCGTAACTTGCGCGAGCGACAATCATCCAATGATCGACATCGCTTGCGACCGGCAACGGCGCGACCTCACATTCATGGAGCCTACCCATGTCCCGTTTTCTTCGTGCCGCCGCATCGCGCTGCACGCATTTCCTCCGCACGCTCGAGCGCCGTCTTGGCGGCGCCGTCTTTGCCTTCGCCTTGCTGTTCGTCGGCGCCCATTCCGTCCTAGCGCATGAATTCAAGGCCGGCGACATCGAGATCGAGCATCCCTGGTCGCGCGCCACGCCGGCCGGCGCCAAGGTCGCCGGCGGCTACTTCACCATCGTCAACAAGGGCATCGCGCCGGACCGGCTGCTGTCGATTTCCTCCGATATCTCGGCAAAGGCCGAACTGCACGAAATGGGGGTGAAGGACGGCGTCATGACCATGCGCCCGGTCGAGGGTGGTCTGGAAATCCCGGCGGGCGGCAAGGTCACGCTGGGGCCCGGCGCCTACCACATCATGTTCATGGATCTGAAGCAGCCGCCCAGGGAGGGCCAGATGTTTGCCGCCACGCTCACCTTCGAGAAGGCCGGAACGGTGAATGTCGAGTTCGCCGTGCAAGCCATCGGCAGCGCACCGCCCCAGGAAGACAACGACTGACCAATTGTTGCCAAGCGATTTTTCGAGAGGGACCATCATGAACAAGTATCTTTTGCCGGCCGCTGCATGTCTCGTCCTGGGGACAAATGCCGCCTTCGCCCATATCACGCTCGAAACCCAGGAGGCGCCCGTCGGCTCGACCTACAAGGCCGTGCTGCGCGTGCCGCATGGCTGCGACGGCAAGGCGACGACTGCCGTGCGAGTGCAGATCCCGGAAGGGGTCATCGCGGTGAAGCCGATGCCGAAGCCGGGCTGGACGCTGCAGGTCAAGAAGGGAAAATACGAGAAGTCCTACCAGCTCTATGGCGAGGCGGTGACGTCGGGCGTGAAGGAGGTCGACTGGAGCGGCGGCAGCCTGCCTGACGAATTTTATGACGAGTTTGTCTTCCGCGGCACGTTGGCCGCCGATCTGCCGGCCGGCCAAAAACTCTATTTTCCGGTGGTGCAGGAATGCGATGGCGCCACTACGCGTTGGATAGAGATTCCGGCGGCTGGTCAGGATGAGGATGCGCTGGAAGATCCGGCGCCCGGCCTCAACCTGCTGCCCAAGAAGTGATGCATTGGTGGCGGGCTGCTTCGAAGCGGCGCGTCGCTGTTTTGGTGGATGGCATGAGCGTGGCCTGTTTCCAGCGGATAGTGCGGACAGTCGGTAGTTGCCTCGGCCTGCTGGCAGCGATCCTGCTTCTTGCCGTCCTCGCTACGCCAAACCAGGCCCTTGCCCATGCGGCGCTGATCAAGGCCGAGCCGGCCGACGGTGCGGTGCTGGAGCAGGCGCCGACGCAGTTTTCGCTGACCTTCAGCGAGCCGGTGTCGCCGCTGGTGCTGATGCTGGTGCGGCCCGACGGCTCGCCTGTCGCGCTGACCTCGTTCAGGCTCGACGACCAGACGGTCGCGATCGACAATCCGCAAAAGCTCGGGCCGGGCACGCATGTGCTGAGCTGGCGGGTGATTTCCGCCGACGGCCATCCGGTCGGCGGTTCCGTGCTGTTTTCCGTCGGCGCGCCAAGTTCCGTGCCGGCGACGGGGGAGGCCGTTGACCTCGATCTGCGGTCGGCAATATGGGCCGCAAAGCTTCTCCTCTACATCGGCCTTTTCCTAGGTGTCGGCGGCGCCTTCGCGCTGACCTGGCTGGCGCAAGGCGTGCGCTGGGGTCAGCGCTGCGTCATTGCCGCCATCCTGTGCGGCCTTGTCGCGGCACCCTTGTCGCTTGGTTTCCAGGGGCTGGATGCGCTGGGTGCGCCGCTCGCCCAGCTGGCGCAACCGCTGATCTGGCGCACCGGCCTCGCCACCAGCTTTGGCTGGACGGTGATGATCGGGCTGGCGGCGCTCGGGCTTGGCCTGCTGTCGCTGGCCGGGCCGCGCGCCGGCGCCAGGCCGCTGGCGCTCGCCGGACTGGCCGGTGTGGGCGTAGCTCTTGCCGCCAGCGGCCATGCCAGTGCGGCCGAGCCGCAATGGTTGACGCGGCCGATGGTGTTCCTGCACGGCACCGGCATCGCCTTCTGGGCCGGAGCGCTGCTGCCGCTCGGCCTGGCACTGAACAGCCAATCGGCGGAGGCCGGCGCGTTCCTGCGGCGGTTTTCAAGCACGATCCTGCCTGTGGTGGCAGTGCTTGCCGCCGCCGGCGTCGTGCTCGCCATCATCCAGGTGCAGACACCGGCGGCACTGGTCGACACCGCCTATGGCCGGCTGCTGGTGATCAAGCTGGCGCTGCTGGTGTTTCTGTTCACCTTGGCGGCGGTCAATCGCTGGCGGCTCACCGCCTCCGCCGAGGCAGGCGCGACGGAAGTGCGGCGCCGGCTCACCCGTTCGATCTCGGTCGAAATGCTGATCGTGCTCCTGATCTTCGGCGTTGCCGCGGGCTGGCGCTTCACGCCGCCGCCACGGGCGCTGGCCATCGCTGCGGCACAGCCGGCGTCGATCCATATCCACACACTGAAGGCGATGGCCGACATCGGTATCACGCCCGGCCATACCGGACAGGTTGCCGCCTCCATCGTCATCATGGACGGCGATTTCGGACCGCTCGACGCCAAGGAGGTGACACTGGTGCTGTCCAAGCCCGATTCCGGCATCGAGCCGATAAAGCGTCCGGCGACCAAGCCCGGCGACGGCACATGGCGCGTCGACAATCTCGTCATCCCGGTTCCCGGCCGCTGGACGGCGCGGCTCGATATTCTGGTTTCGGATTTCGACATTGTGAAGATAGAGGCGCCGATCGATATTCGCGCTAAGTGATGGCTATGTTTTCGTTCTCCGCACAAGTTGCGGGTCGCCTTGTGCAGTTCATTGGTGTTACTAATGCTTTGAGATGTTCGGGATCGGGACGGTGCCACAGATGGTTGTATCAACCCGGTCTATAGTCAAAGTGTGTTGCGGTCTTCTGGTCTTCTCGGTTGTCTGCGGATGCGATCTCACAGGTAAATCAAGCTTGACGCAGCCAAGTCTGACCCGTGAGGAGCGTCTGAAGTTTGCCGCAGATTCCTACTTCAAAAACCAATGTAAAAAGCAATGGGCGGTGCTTTGGCCCTTGGCGCGAGAAGGCGATGGCGAAGCCCTTTCAGAGCTTGCCTTTGAGCTTGGGTCAAGGCTCGAGATGCCTGCTTCGGATTCGGATATGAACGTTGATCCGGGAGATCGATCATTTGCCAATGTGCTTGTCATGACGATCTATGGTGCGACAGCGTCAAAACATCCTGGCAAGCCCAATCTTCACTACATCTTTGACCCTGCTGGATGGAATAAGGGCGATGTAACGGTTGTATCCATTCGTTCTGGCGCGATCAGTTATAGCTCGATCAAGCCTCCCCCTCCGGTTTTAATGACAGAGTTGGAAAATTGCCTTTCTCAGGCAAACTCCTCCGCTGCTGGCGACAGGTGTGTGTCGCCCAGGCCAGCAAATTGGGACTCATTCCAAGCTTTTCCGAATACAGTAAAGCCATGGACACAGTCCTGACCACGTATCGCCCGGAGCGCTGCATTTCTCGTCCCTGGTAAGAGGATAGTACCCGACGCCGGAACGTAACTTGACTACCGGGAAGTCGCTCCGGCTCTCAACGCCCTCGGCCGAGCTCTTCGGCGAGCCCGATGAGATGCCCCTCAGGCCCGCGGATGTAGCAGAGCCGATACACGTCCTGGTACCGGACGACTTCGCCTACGAGTTGCGCGCCGCGTTTGCGGAGCCTTTCAAGGGTGTCGTCGATGTCGTCCACGGTAAACATGACGCGGAGGTAGCCCAGAGCGTTGACCGGGGCGTTGCGGTGATCCGCGACGACAGGCGGCGTGAGAAAGCGGGAGAGCTCGAGCCGGCTGTGGCCGTCCGGTGTGCGCATCATGGCAATCTCGACGCGCTGATCGCCCAGTCCGGTGACACGTCCGGACCATTCGCCTTCGATCGTGGCCCGCCCTTCGAGCTCGAGGCCGAGCTCGCGAAAGAAGGCAACCGTCTCTTCGAGGTCATCGACGACGATTCCTACATTGTCCATCCGTTTGACTGCCATATGTCCAACGTAACGCCGTATGTTCAATCGGCAAGGCGTCGCCTGGTCGCCAACTGACCCTTCCTGACTCCGCCTGACCTGAAACTTGCACAGCGCGGACACAACACAATTCGGCGAGGCGGTTGACGTCGTCGCGAAGGCCCGTCAAACATCCGGGCAAAAGTCCTACAAATCCGAAAGCAGGGAAGAAACGATGGAAAAAGCCGAAATCGGCCTGATCGGCCTTGGCACAATGGGCTCAAACCTGGCGCTCAACATTGCCGAGCACGGGCACCGCATCGCCGTCTTCAACCGCACCAAAGCGCGTACCGACGCCTTCCTCGAAAGCGCCGGCGCGCTGCGCGACAGGGTGTTGCCGTGCTACAGCCTGGAGGAACTCGCCGAATCCATCCGGCCGCCGCGACCGATCATCATCATGGTGCTGGCCGGCAAGCCGGTCGACGAACAGATCGCGTCGCTGCGCGGCGTACTGTCGGCCAACGACATCGTCATCGATGCCGGCAATGCCAATTTCCGCGACACGATGCGGCGCTTTTCCGAACTGTCGGGCTCGGGCCTCACCTTTATCGGCATGGGCGTGTCCGGCGGCGAGGAGGGGGCGCGCCACGGGCCGTCGATCATGGTCGGCGGCACCGAAGAGTCCTGGAAGCGCGTCGAAAGCGTGCTGACCGCGATCTCGGCAAAATTCAAGGACGAACCTTGCGCTGCCTGGCTCGGCACCGACGGCGCCGGGCATTTCGTGAAAACCATCCACAACGGCATCGAATATGCCGACATGCAGATGATCGCCGAGATTTACGGCATCCTGCGCGACGGCCTCGGCATGGGGCCGAAGGAGATCGGCAAGGTCTTCGAAGGATGGAACAAGGGCCGGCTCGATTCGTATCTGATCGAGATCACCGCCAAGGTGCTGGCCGCCGACGATCCCAAGACCGGCAAGCCGGTGGTCGATATCATCCTCGACCGCGCGGGACAGAAGGGCACCGGCAAATGGTCGGTCATCGAGGCGCAGCAACTCGGCATCCCGGCGACGGCGATCGAGGCGGCGGTGGCGGCACGTGTGCTGTCGTCGATCAAGGATGAGCGCCAGGCGTCGGAAAAGGCCTATGGCAATATCGGTGTGACCAGGATCTCCGGCGACAAGGCGGCACTTCTGAAAGACCTGGAGCTGGCGTTGCTCGCCGGCAAGATCGCCGCCTATGCGCAAGGTTTCGCGGTGATGAGCGGCGCCTCGAAGGAGTTCAACTGGAACCTGCCAATGCCGACCATCGCCAAGATCTGGCGCGCCGGCTGCATCATCCGCTCGCAGATGCTGGACACCATGGCGGAAGCCTTCGGCTCCGGCGGCGCTTCCACCAACCTTTTGATGGCGCCGGCCTTCATCACCATGATGCAGGAGGCGCATCCGTCGCTCCGGCGCATTGTCGCCAAGGCTTCCGAGGCCGGCTCGCCCGTTCCGGCGCTGGCGTCGGCACTCGCCTATTTCGACAGCTATCGCCAGGGCCGCGGCACCTCGAACCTGATCCAGGCGCAGCGCGACTTCTTCGGCGCGCATGGCTTCGAACGCATCGGCGAGCAGGGCGCCTTCCATGGACCATGGGGCAGCGGCGCGGCTGGCTAACCGCGATAGGGCAAAACCTCGCCTGGTGTGCTCAGGGTCTGCAAGGACCCGGGCGCCGCGCCGCCTATCCAGCCCAGCACGGCGCGGGCAAGCTCGGTACCCGCCAGGCGGAAGTTCTCGTTGACGACCAGCAATTCCCGGCGAAACAGGTGCAGCAGTTCGGACGACTGTTTCGACACCACATCGACGTCGCGGCCGAGTTTCAGGCCAACATCCTCGATGCCGGCGACGATGGCCAGCGTTGCGGCGGCGGCGCTCGAGACAAAGCCGTCCGGCCTGATGTCGCGGCGCATCAGCTGCGCGGTCCGCGTCCTGATCTGTTCCATCGACTGGTCGATCGAAACGGTGTTGAACGGCACTTCGCTGGCGCCGACTTCGCCCAGCGCATCGGCAAAGCCGTTCACCGTGTGGCCGTAATAGGTGAGCCCCATCGGCGGTGTCACCAGGGCCAGCCGGCGCCGGCCCATGCCGGTGAGATGGCGCACCGCCTCGGCGGCGAAGGCGTAGTTGTCGAAGTCGTGATAGGGGTGCACCAGCCCCATATCGGTGCGGCCGTGCGTGGCAAAGGGGATGCCGCGCTCCAGCAGATAGCGGGCACGCGGGTCGTTGGGCTGGGTGCGCGAGATGATGATGCCATCGGCTGAGCCGCTCTCGACCAGATATTTCACCGGATCCAGCGGGTCTTGCGAACGTGAGTATGGGGTGACGATCAGGTGATAGGGCGTGTCTGCGATCACTTCGGTGACACCGTAGATGATGTCCGAGACGAAGCTCATGATCTCGCGCTCGGTGTTGAGCACGAGGCTGATGACATTGGTCTTGCCGGTTCTGAGGCGCACGCCGGCGCGGTTCGGCCGGTAGCCGATCTGCCTGGCGACGAGCTGGACGCGCCGCCTGGTCTCGGCGCCGATCTCGGGTGCATCCTTGAGCGCACGCGAGACGGTGGTGACGCCGAGCCCGGTCATGAAGGCAAGCGTCTTCAGCGTCGGCCGCTCATGCGCCGACGCTTCGTCGTCCTTGTCCGTCTGGTCCCTGTCCATTCATCCCGCCCCATCAGGCGCATAGCAGCCGCTGGGCCTGCCGACAATCGTTCCATGACGACGTGGCAAGGCCGTTCACCCGCCAAGCGTCAATACACTGAAACGTTACAGATTACCAACCTTGCCACCGCGGGCCACTTAATTCATGGTTCCGGCAGGGTTTCAGGCCGGGCAGAAGCCATGCGAGAAAACGAGGCTTGGGGTGAATTTCTTGCACTGCAGCGTGATTTTGCAGTGCACCAGCCGATTTTAGGGTGGATTTGCCGACTTATGCGCAAGGAATTTGTTCGCGCCTCGAAAAAATATCACACCAGCTTCTGTTGAGGGGGTTGCGCGCACCGCACAATTGCCGTATCGAAAATCTGTAACGTTTCAGATTCTGGGAGGAACCGAAATGCGCTATAAACTCTTGACCGCTGCGTTTGCTGCGACAGCCGCGTTGCAGTTTGCCGGCCCGGCGGCCGCGACCGACCTCGAAGTCACCCATTGGTGGACGTCCGGCGGCGAGGCGGCGGCGGTCGCCGAATTCGCCAAGGCTTTCGATGCCACCGGCAATCACTGGGTCGACGGCGCCATCGCCGGCTCGGGTGATACGGCACGGCCGATCATGATCAGCCGCATCACCGGCGGCGATCCGATGGGTGCCACCCAGTTCAACCACGGCCGCCAGGCGGAGGAACTGGTCAAGGCCGGCCTGATGCGCGACCTCACCGATCTGGCGACCAAGGAACACTGGAAGGATGTCATCCGGCCGGCGAGCCTGCTCAACGAATGCACCGTCGACGGCAAGGTCTATTGCATCCCCGTCAACATCCACTCCTGGCAATGGCTATGGCTCTCCAACAAGGCTTTCGCCGACGCCGGCGTGCCGGTGCCGAAGAACTGGGATGAGTTTGTTGCGGCGGCACCCGCGCTCGAAAAGGCCGGCAAAATCCCACTCGCCGTCGGCCAGCAGGCCTGGCAGACCTCGGGCGCCTTCCAGGTGCTGATGGTGGCGATCGGCGGCCCAGACATCTTCAAGAAGGTCTATGGCGACAAGGATGCTGCCGTTGCCGGTGGGCCTGAGGTGGCCAAGGTGTTCAAGGCGGCCGACGACGCGCGCAAGATGCAGGCGAAGTCCAAGGTGCAGGACTGGAACCAAGCAACCAATCTGGTGATCACCGGCCAGGCCGGCGGCCAGATCATGGGCGACTGGGCGCAAGGCGAATTCCAGGTGGCCGGCCAGACCGCCGGCAAGGACTATACCTGCCTGCCGGGCCTCGGCGTCAACGCGGTCATCCAGACCGGCGGCGATTCCTTCTACTTCCCGGTCCTCAAGGACGAGGAAAAGTCGAAGGCGCAGGAAGTGCTGGCCTCGACCATGCTTTCGCCGGCCACGCAGGTTGCGTTCAACCTGAAGAAAGGCTCGCTACCAGTGCGCGGCGACGTCGACCTAAACGCCGCCAACGACTGCATGAAGAAGGGGCTTGATATCCTCGCCAAAGGCAACACCATCCCCGACACCAACCAACTGATGACCGAGGACTCTCTGACCCAGGTCAACGACCTGTTCGCCGAGTTCTTCGCGACGCCGACGATGACGCCCGAGGATGCGCAGAAGCGCTTCGCCGACATCGTCTCCAAGGCTGATTGACGGCTCCTCCCGAGCAGCCCTCCGGTCACCCCGTCCGGACCGGAGGGCCGCAACACCTTCCGGCCCGGTGGAGTGGACTTCATGATCGAGCCAACGAGCAGACGGCCCATTCGGCTGTTTCACAATCTCAACGCCAAGATCGCCTCGATCCCGATGGTGCTGAACGCGCTGGTCATCTTCCTCGGCGGCACGATCTGGACCGTCGTCTACTCCTTCACCGATTCCAGGCTGCTGCCGAGGCTGAACTTCGTCGGCCTCGACCAGTATCGCCGCCTCTGGGAGGCGCCGCGCTGGCTGGTCGCGGTCGAGAACCTGGCCATCTACGGCGTGTGCATGCTCGTCTTCTCCCTGGTGATAGGCTTCATGCTGGCGGCGCTGCTCGACCAGAAGATCCGCTTCGAGGACACGTTCCGCACCATCTTCCTCTATCCCTTCGCCCTGTCCTTCATCGTCACCGGGTTGGTCTGGCAGTGGATCCTGAACCCGAATTTCGGTGTCCAACATGTCGTGCGTTCGCTCGGCTGGACGGACTTCGCCTTCGACCCGCTCTATGATTCCACGATCGTCATCTACGGCATCCTGATCGCCGCCCTGTGGCAAGGGACCGGTCTCGTCATGTGCTTGATGCTGGCGGGCTTGCGCGGCATCGACGAAGACATCTGGAAGGCCGCGCGCGTCGACGGTATTCCGATGTGGAAAACCTATCTCTTCATCATCATCCCGATGATGCGGCCGGTGTTGATCACCACGCTGGTGATCATCGCGGCGGGCATCGTCAAGGTCTATGACCTCGTCGTCGCGCAGACCAGCGGCGGTCCCGGCATCTCTTCCGAAGTGCCTGCGAAATATGTCTACGAGTACATGTTCCACGCCCAGAATCTCGGCCAGGGCTTTGCCGCCTCGACCATGATGCTGCTGTCGGTGGTCATTGTCATCGTACCATGGGCCTATCTCGAATTCGGACGGCGGAGGTAGCGCCATGGCGAACACCGCAGTCCTCACTCCAACCGCAATCGGCGCTGATGCCGCAAGCCGGGATGTCACTGGGCCCTATGGTCCGAAGCCGCGGCGGGTGCTGTCGCGCCGCAACATCATCCTCTACGGCACACTCTTCGTGGTGGCCGTCTACTATCTGCTGCCGCTCTATGTGATGGTCGTCACCTCGCTCAAGGGCATGCCGGAGATCCGGCTAGGCAACATCTTCTCGCCGCCGGTGGAGATCACCTTCGAGCCTTGGGTCAAGGCGTGGTCGACAGCCTGCACCGGCCTCAACTGCGACGGGCTTTCGCGGGGTTTCTGGAACTCGGTGCGCATTACCGTGCCGTCGGTTGTCCTGTCGATCGCGATTGCCTCGGTCAACGGCTATGCACTGGCCAACTGGCGCTTCAAGGGCGCGGACCTGTTCTTCACCATCCTGATCGTCGGCGCCTTTATCCCCTATCAGGTGATGATCTACCCGATCGTCATCGTGCTGCGTGAGGTCGGTCTCTACGGGACCATCTGGGGCCTGATCATCGTCCATTCGATCTTCGGCATGCCTATCCTGACCCTGCTGTTCCGCAACTATTTCTCGTCGATGCCGGAGGAGTTGTTCCGGGCGGCGCGCGTCGACGGCGCCGGCTTCTGGGGCATCTATTTCCGCATCATGCTGCCGATGTCGCTGCCGATCTTCGTCGTCGCCATGATCCTGCAGGTGACCGGCATCTGGAACGACTTCCTGTTCGGGGTGATATACACCAAGCCCGACACCTATCCGATGACGGTGCAGCTCAACAACATCGTCAATTCGGTACAGGGCGTGAAGGAATACAACGTCAACATGGCGGCGACCCTGATCACCGGCATGGTGCCGCTGATCGTCTATTTCGTCTCCGGAAAATTGTTCGTGCGTGGCATCGCCGCCGGCGCGGTGAAGGGATAACCGCGATGGCTCAGAACGGCACCAGCGTTTCGATCCAGGACCTGTCGCTGAATTTCGGCTCTGTATCGGTGCTGCAGACGCTCAACCTCGATGTTGCCGAGGGCGAGTTCATCGTGTTGCTCGGTCCCTCGGGTTGCGGCAAGTCGACCTTGCTCAACTGCATCGCGGGCCTGCTCGACATTTCCGACGGCCGCATCTTCATCAAGGGCAAGAACGTCACCTGGGAAGAGCCCAAGGACCGCGGCATCGGCATGGTGTTCCAATCCTACGCGCTCTATCCGCAGATGACGGTGGAGAAGAACCTGTCCTTCGGCCTGCGCGTTGCCAGCGTGCCCAGGGACGAGATCGCCAAGCGCATCGCGCGCGCCGCCGAGATCCTGCAGATCGAGCCGCTGCTGCAGCGCAAGCCCGCGGCCTTGTCCGGCGGCCAGCGCCAGCGCGTGGCGATCGGGCGGGCGCTGGTGCGCGACGTCGACGTCTTCCTGTTCGACGAGCCGCTGTCCAATCTCGATGCCAAGCTGCGCTCCGAACTGCGCGTCGAGATCAAGCTCCTGCACCGCAAGCTGCAAAACACCATGATCTACGTCACCCACGACCAGATCGAGGCGATGACACTGGCCGATCGCATCGCCGTCATGCGCGGCGGCGTCATCCAGCAGCTCGACGCCCCGCAGACGATCTACAACCGCCCGGTCAACCGCTTCGTCGCCGGCTTTCTCGGCTCGCCGGCGATGAATTTCCTCGAAGGGGAACTGGAGGCCGGTCCGACGTTCAAGACCGACGGTGTTTCGGTGCCGCTCGAGCGCTATGCCTTTGACGGTACGCAGCGTCCGACCGGAGCTTGCGTGCTCGGCATTAGGCCTGAACACATCGCCTTCGGTGACGCGGCTAAGTCGATGCCGTTTTCTGCCACCGGTTCGGTCGAGATCGTCGAGCCGATGGGTTCCGACACGCTGGTATGGACCAAGCTCGGCGGCCGCAACCTTTCGTTCCGCGTCGAGGCGGAAAGGACGCTGAATAGCGGCGACCCGGTCCAGTTCGGTTTCGATCCGGCGCGCGCTTCGCTGTTCGATGCCGCCACCGGCAACCGCCTGTAACTTTCGACAATCATCCCAATCACATCCCCAAGAACGATCCCCCCAAGAACGATCCCAAGACCCACCACCCAAGAAACGGACAGAGACGATGAACTGGTCATTCCAACTCTACAGCGCCCGCAATTTCCTGCCTTGGGACGGCATCCTGAAAATGCTGGGCAAGGTCGGCTACAAGGAAGTCGAAGGCTTTGGCGGCGTCTATGACGACCCCAAGGCGTTCCGCGCCGAACTCGACAAGAACGGGCTTGCGATGCCGACCGGGCATTTCTCGATCGACGCGCTGGAGAATGATTTCGACGGCGTGCGCAAAACAGCCGATGCGCTTGGCATCACCTTGGTCATCTGTCCCTATCTCGTGGCCGAGCAGCGGCCTGCGGATGCGGCCGGCTGGCGCGGCTTTGGCGAGCGGCTGGCCAAGGTCGGCGAGACCGCGAAGAAGGCCGGCTACGGCTTTGCCTGGCACAACCATGATTTCGAGTTCAAGAAGCTCGCCGACGGCTCGGTCCCGCAGGACCATATCCTGTCGGCCGCACCTGACATCGGCTGGGAGATGGACGTCGCCTGGGTGATCCGTGGCGGCGTCGATCCGTTGCCGTGGATCGAAAAACACGGCAAGCGCATCAGCGCCGTCCATGTCAAGGATATGGCCAAACCGGGCGAGGGCCTCGACGAGGACGGCTGGGCCGATGTCGGCCACGGCACCATCGACTGGGCCGGCCTGATCAAGACGCTGCGTGCCAAGAGTACGGCCAGATACTACGTCATGGAACAGGACAACCCCAACGACATCGAGCGCTTCGCCAGCCGCTCGCTCGCATCCGTCAAGGCTTACTAGGAACAATCATCATGACAAAGAAACTGGGTATCGGCGTCATCGGCTGCGGCAACATCTCGAAGGCGTATTTCTCGCTGGCGCCGCTGTTTCGCGGCATCGAGATGCGCGCCTGCGCCGACATCAACATGGACGCGGCCAAGGCGCGGGCGAAGGAGTTCAAGCTGCGCGCCGAGACCGTCGAGGAACTGCTCAAGGACGACGAGATCGACATCATCGTCAACCTGACCATTCCGGCGGTGCACTACGAGGTGTCGAAGCAGATCCTCGATGCCGGCAAGCACGTCTATTCGGAAAAGCCGTTCGTGCTGTCAGTCAAGGAAGGGCTCGACCTGAAGAGCCGCGCTGAGAAGAAGGGTCTGCGCATCGGCTCGGCCCCCGACACCTTCCTCGGCGGCGCGCACCAGCTGGTGCGCAATCTCATCGACACCGGCGCGCTCGGCAAGATCACCAGCGGCACTTGCCATGTCATGGGCCACGGCATGGAGCACTGGCATCCCAATCCGGACTTTTTCTTCCAACCGGGCGCCGGGCCCGTGCTCGACATCGGACCCTACTACATCACCAATCTGATCCAATTGATCGGGCCCGTGAAACAGGTCGCGGCCTTTGCGACAACGCCGGCCAAGGAGCGGACAATTTCATCGAAGCCGCGCGCGGGCGAAAAAATCCCGGTCAACACCCCAACCACCATCCACGGCCTATTGGAATTCGAGAACGGTGCGGTGATCACGCTCAACACCAGCTGGGACGTCTGGAGCCATGGCCATGCGCCGATGGAACTCTATGGCGAGGCGGGTACGGTCTATGTGCCGGATCCGAATTTCTTCGGCGGCGACGTGCGCGTCACCGAGGCGGCCAAGCCGGTGAAGAAACTGCCGAAATGGAAGCATCCGTTCGGCGTGCCCAACGAAATGCACGGCCAGGGCATGATGGCCAACTACCGCACCGCAGGCCTTGCCGACATGGCGCTGGCGATCGCCGAAGGCCGCCCGCACCGTTGCTCGATGGAGCTGGCGCTGCATGCCGTCGACGTCATGACCGGGCTGTTGCGGTCGGGCGAGACCGGCAAGTTCGTCGCGATGCAGACCAGTTGCGAGCGGCCGGCTGCACTCGGCGTCAAGGACGCAAAAGGGCTGTTGGCGAAGAAGAAATGAGGTAGAAGGGTGTCGGTGCACTCGCGCCGACACCATTCAATCCAGGATATGTCCCCATGCGCTGGCAGCCGGCTGAAAACCGCTATGAGAAAATGCTCTACAACAGGTGTGGGCGATCCGGCCTGAAGCTGCCGGCGATCTCACTTGGTCTGTGGCACAATTTCGGCAACGACACGCCGCACAAGACCAAGCAGGCGATTGCGCGCAAGGCCTTCGATCTCGGCATCACCCATTTCGATCTGGCCAACAATTACGGTCCGCCGCCCGGCTCGGCCGAGACGGCGTTTGGCGAGATATTGCGCACCGATTTCTCCGGCTATCGCGACGAGCTGATCATCTCGACCAAGGCCGGCTACGAGATGTGGGCCGGTCCTTACGGCGAATGGGGCAGCCGCAAATATGTTCTGGCCAGCCTCGATCAGAGCCTGAAGCGGATGGGGCTCGACTATGTCGACATCTTCTATTCGCATCGCTTCGATCCCGATACGCCGCTGGAAGAAACGATGGGCGCGCTCGACCATGCGGTGCGTTCGGGCAAGGCCCTCTATGCCGGCATCTCGTCCTACAATTCGCAGCGCACGCGCGAGGCGGCCGACATATTGAAGCAGCTCGGCACGCCCTGCATCATCCACCAGCCGAGCTACTCGATGCTCAACCGCTGGGTCGAGGAGGATGGGCTGCTCGACACGCTCGAAGGGCTCGGCGTCGGCTCGATCGTGTTCTCGCCGTTGGCGCAAGGCATGCTGACAGACAAATATCTCGGAGGCATTCCCGAGGGCAGCCGCGCTTCCCAAGGCAAGTCGCTGCGGCCCGCGTTCATCAACGACAAGACTATCGCCAACATCCAGGCATTGAACAAGATCGCCGGCAAGCGCGGCCAGACGCTGGCGCAGATGGCGCTGGCCTGGGTGCTGCGCAAGGGCCGGGTTACCTCGGCGCTGATCGGCGCCAGCCGGCCGGAACAGGTCGAGGACTGCGTCGGTGCGCTCAAAGTGCTCGAGTTCAGCGATGCCGAGCTCGCCGAGATCGACACTTACGCGCGCGAGTCCGACATCAATCTGTGGGCGGCTTCGGCCGAGCGCAAAGGGCCGCCGAGAAAGTAAGACAGCCGGCAAACGATACGAACGAAAACGGCGGGAGGATCCCGCCGTTTTGAACCGCTCTTGCCTCAGGGCTTCTTGGCCGTGCCGAGGCCGGCCTTGGGTGCTGCCGCGGCAGCCGGAGCCGGGATCTTCATCTTCTCCTCGATCCAGCCGGTGTAGTTGGCCAGCCGCGTGTAGATGCCATAGGCGTTCTTGTGGCCGCAGGCGGCGGTGCCGTCGGACGGACCTTCGCCCCAGCTGACAACGCCGACCTGCACCGGACCGTCGGCGCCGGTCATGAACAGCGGCCCGCCGCTGTCGCCGTTGCAGGCGTCGCGTTCGCCGCTGTCGGTGCCGGCGCAAATCATGTTGTTGGTCAGCGGATCGGACATATCGGCGGCAATCGCATTGGCGGCGGCATCGATGCCCTTTTCCGAATAGCGCATGCGGTGTGAGAGATCGCTGAGCGCCGCCTTGAGGTCATGCGCGTAGATCGACTTGATGCCGCTGTTGCAGGCAGCACTGGGCTCGAGATCGAGATCGGCGACCATCAGCGCGGTCGGGAAGGTGCCGTCCTGCATCTTGCCCCAGCCGATGACCGTGGTCTTGCCGCTGTCGGGTGTCGGCTCGTTGGTGATCTTGATAACCGGCGCATCGGCGGGCTCCGCCAGCCGGAGCAGGCCGAGATCATTATCCAGCGTCTGTTCGCTGTAGCCCTCGTTGACGATGACCTCTACCACCTTGTAGCGCTTGCCTTCGGTGAGGTCGGTGGCGCCGGTCAGCACCGTCACCGTGTCGGGCGAAATCGGCCGGCCCTTGTCGTTGAGGCAGTGCGCCGCCGTCAGCACCCATTGCGGTGCAATCAGGCTGCCGCCGCAAAATTGCGCGTTCGGCTGCGAGGCCGGGCTGGGGTCCAGCCGGGCGGTGGTCAGCAGCGCCACCTGGAACGGATAGGCGCCCTTGTCGGCTTCCTTGCCGCCATAGACGCGGTCGGCGCCGTCGGGGTTCTCGGCCTTGGCCTTGTCCCTGGCTTCGGCGACGCGTTGCATCGGCGAGACCGCCGCTTCCGGTCTGACGGCGGCGTCGGCCGCCTGCAGCGCGTTGACGGCGGGAAAAGCGGCTGCGATGCCCAACAGCGATGCAGCGACAAGCGGCCTGAACCGATGGAAAATGTTCACCTTGAAACCTCCTGAGACGACAATTGCCTGATGAGGTCGCCACGACGCAGGATCGGCAGAAGTGGGTTGGTTCGTCGATCGCCCAGATCGAACGGCACCCGCGCGGTCATAAAACCGAAATACCACTTTTGCTAATCGTGCCCAGTCGGGCAGAACCCACCCCAAACCCTATAGCCCCCCACGGGCTACGTGGAAGCGATTTGTCATTGCCAATGTTGAATTATTTTAGGCAGTATATCGACGCGGATGCGTTTGGTGGAGGGCTTTAACGAGGCCGCCCGGAACGATGATCCGACACGGGCGGGTAACCAAACTGATTTTTTAACGCCACCACGATCTCGACAATATTTCTGTATTTTGATCCACTCCTTGCTGACTTTTGGGAGAGTCTCACCATGACGAAACTGACAACCACTATCATTGCGTCCGCATTGCTATCCACCGCATTGTGGGCGATGCCCGCCTTTGCCGCCGATCCTGGCTCAGCGAATGCCGGCAATGGCGAAAGCATGCGCGATCTTGGCACGGGCGACTACCAGCCGGGCCGGGCGAAGCCGATCGCGCCGCCGAAACTGACCGAAGACGAAGCCAGCCGGGCAGCGCCGCTGACCGACGAGGGGTCGGCGGTCAAATCCTATGGCATCGTCGGGCGTTCCGCCGATGGCAAGGACATCAAGATCGATGCCGGCGAGACGCTGAAGGACCTCGTCATCAAGGAACTGAATGCGCCTGCCAACGCACCGGCCGCCGACAAGACCGGGCTGACGGGCGGCGACGAAGCCGGCCGCCAGGTGTTCGGGGCCGACGACCGCGAGCAGATCAAGAACACCAAGACCTACCCGTTCACCGCGATCGGGTATATCGAAGGCAAAGCCAAGAGCGGCTATGGCAGCTGTTCGGGGACCTTGATCGGTCCGCGCACGGTGCTCACAGCCGCGCATTGCCTCTACAGCAACGAAGACAAGGCCTGGCTCGACGACGTCATCTTCGTGCCGTCGCTCAACGGCAACACGGCCGACGATGCACCGTTTGGCGCTTTCAGCTATGAGAGCGTCTATATCCTGCAGGGCTTCATCGACAATTATCAGGGTTACTACGGCTCGGTCATTCCGTGGGACCTCGGCATTATCACGCTGAAGCAGGATGTCGGCACAAATCTCGGCTGGCTGGGTTATGCCAACTATGAGAATCTCGGCGATTTCACCGCCAACATCGTCGGGTATCCCGGCGACAAGCCGATGGGCACGATGTGGAAGGCGACCTGCGAAGTGCATGCCGAAAATATCGGCGCGGAGTATTTCCAGTACGACTGCGATACCTATCCGGGGTCGAGCGGCAGCTCGGTCTACGCCTATGACAATGGCGCCAAGCAGCGGGTTGTCACCGGCGTCAACGTGGCCGAAAGCCCGAATGCCAACACGGCCGTGCGCCTGAACGCCGCCAATGTGGAGTGGATCAACAGCCTGTACAAATAAAGCCGCTTGATCTTTCGCCGGCAAACAGCGGCGAAGGCTGGCAATGCCAAACCGGTGGCGGGACTTTCCCGCTGCCGGTTTTTTGAATCGAAATCACTCCCTTGCACAGTTTTACAGTGGCGCTTACCCTAAGCGATCCAAGGGGTTGGGAACGATGGCGCGGGCAGGGGTGATCTTCGGGGTCAAAGCGATGGCGGCTGCATCCATGCTGGCCGCGCTGACATGGTTTCCGGCGGCGGCCGATCAAGGTGGCGCCTCACCTGGCGCCTGGGCCGAGCGGGTGCAAATCCTCTATCGGAGCCAGACGCGCTCGGTGCTGCGCAAGAACGTCCGGGTCTGGGATTTCCATCCCGAACTCGGTCTAGACTTTGTCTGGGAGCCTGCCGCCGGCCAGTCGCCGGACCGGACGGTCGCCGCCGACGGCACCGTCAATGGCAAGGGCAGGCTGGTCTGGCGGGTACGTGGCTCTGCGAGCTATGACCCCAAGACCATCTATTCCAGCTATTTCGGCGAGATCAGGAATGGCCGGCCCGATGGGCAGGGCCGGCTGGAACTGCGTTCAGGCGAGATACTCGACGGGCATTGGGTCGCCGGGCAGCTCGACGGCCACGGCATCCATGTCGACGCCGACGGCAATCGCTATGAGGGGGAATTCAGCGCCGGCGTGCCGAATGGCAGCGGCCGGCTGGAGACGAAAACGGGCGAGATATTCGTCGGTCCGTTTGCCGATGGGCTGAAGAACGGCAAGGGGCGCACCCGGCTGCCTGGCGGTACCGTCTACTGGTCGCAATGGGCGATGGGCAAGGAGATGGGTGGCGCGCGCCCTGATGTGCTGGCCGATGCCAGGGTGGGCGGGCTGCTCAAGGCGCAGACCGGCAGCGGTGCCGCGGACAAGGTCGAGATCGGCATTGCCGTCGACCAGCGCATGACGCAGCAGGCCGACATGCAGTACCAGCATCTGGTGCGCGAGGACGACATCGCGATCTATCCGGTGTCGGACCAATACAATGACGCCTGGAACGGTACCGGACAGCTCGGCCCCGGCAATGTCTATGACGGCATGGACTGGGAGACGGCGCCGGCATTCGCCGAAGTCGACCTCAAGACCACAGACCAGTCGCGGGTCAAGCTCGACAGCCTGGAAATGAAGGTTGCCTCCAGCGAAGCCTACCGCAAGCCAATGCTGTCGATCAGCGAGCACTATGGCTGCGTCGGCTTCCGCCCCGACTTCTCGATCGTCAACAATGGCTGGGGCGACGTGAAAGACATGAAGATGTCGATCCAGTTCACCAGGACCGACGAGGAAGACAACGCGACCGGCGAGCCGAGCCGCATGTTTACAAAAGACATCGGCACTTTCGGCGACGGCGTCGATGTGTCGGTCAAGAATGTGCTGGCCGAGGCCGGCGTCGACACGACCACACTCGAGACCGAGCGCTTCACGTGCCCATCGAGGGACGCGCTCGACGTCTGCCGCGCCCAGGTCGCCAACAAGGTCAAATTCGGCGACGTCGCCGATTACATCAGCGGCAGTGTCGAGAAGATGAGCGTGACCGGGATCGGCAAGCTCGATTATTCCTGGGCCGACGATCAGGGTGCTGTCTACCAGCAGAGCGAGCCGTTTCGCGTTGTCGTCTCGCTGGTCAGCATCGAGGTTCCCGAATCGCTCGCCGAATGCGGCGATGGCGGCGGTGCCTCGCCCGAAGCCCTGCGTTACCAGAACATCGAATTTCCGATCGGCAAGACCGATTACAGCATCGCCATGCCGGTGCGCGGCAACAAGAACCTCAGCGCTTACACGGCGCGGCTGAAGATGTGGTCGTCTATGTCGTCGGTCCATCGCTTCAGCATCGCCGCCCATTTTGCCGACGGCAGCACGCGCGAGAGCAAGCCGGCGACCTTCTTCTATTTCCGGCCGAAGCAGTCCCTGTTCCAGACCAGGACCAAGCCGGCGGTGTGCTATCTGCCGGAAGATCTGCAGGGGTGTTGATCCGCCGCTCCCCGGAATTGCTCTATTTCGAACCCATCTCGAAATAGTTGGGCAGCGGGATCAGCCTGGCAAAGATCGTGCCCTGGCTGAACACCCTGAGTTCCAGCATGGACCCGGACGATCGCTCGGCCTTCTGGTCGAACAGGAAATTGCCGAGCGAATAGATCTCCGCCACATCGCCGCCGGCGAGCGGAAGGATTGCTTCGCTCGACACATGCGGATGCCCACCGACGACGGCTGACACGCCGTGCAGCCGCATCTGGTCGGCCAGCATCTCTTCGCGCGGCGATGGCTCCGTCTTGTATTCGCGCCCCCAATGGACAAAGGCAATCACCGGCCGCTCGGCATTGTCGTGCAGCAGCCGGTCGAGCAAGGCAGGCGTCAAAAGGTCGGTGTTCCTGGAGCCATTGGTGTCGATGTCGGTGAGCCCGACAAGGTCGAGGTCGGCTAGCGCCAGCGTCTCGCTTTGGCCGAAATGGGCGATACCGGCCGCATCGAGTGCGCCCAGCGTCTCGGCGTAGCCTGACGGGCCGAGGTCGTAGGCATGGTTGTTGGCAAGACTGACGGCGGCGACACGCAATTTCCTGAGCATGCCGATGGCGAGATCGGCCGGCATGGCCAGCGTCATGTCGTCGATCGCTTCAGGAACGTTGGGCAGGATGACGCCTTCCAGGTTGACGATCAGCGGCCGGGAGCGGGTCAAAGCAAGCACGCTGTCGACGATCTTCTCGGTGACGCCGTCGCGGACCAGGATCTTCTTCATGGCGCGGCCGAAATTCACATCGCCGGCGAGATAATAGAGCTTGTCGTCGGGCCGGGTCGGGTTGTTGAAACCGGGGCCGAAGGCGCCGAACAGTGCCACGACGTAGCTGGTGGTGCGCTCGACATAGTCGCTCGAATGCGCCTGCGAATTCTCGTTGGCGACGACCAGCGGCGCAGCACCAAACAGTTCGCGCTGCAGCCTGGTCTGGATGTAGAGCGCACCGACGGAGTCGGCGTGATCAGGCTGTTGCAGCGCCGCGATGCCGTCGAGCGAACCGGCGGCGAGCATGTTCAGCGTCTGCTGATCGAAACGCCTGGCCTCATGCTGCGGCAGATAGTGCGAGAAGTCGGTGGATTCGACGATCAGCGTGTCCTTGTCGACGATCACCTTCAGCACCTCAGCCAACCGGTCCCAGTCGCCACGTCTGGCCTTGACCGACATTGCCACCGGCACAATTTCAGCTTCGGGAAAATAATGATGCAGGAAGGGCAGCATGGCCTGCACACCATGCTCCTTGGCGAACAGGCAGGAGTCTTCGACCATGTCACTGTTCTCCTCCAGAAGCCGCACGGCTGCCGTGTCGGCCAGGACCGGGCCAAGCACCGTCCCGAAGCCGCGCGTCGTGGTGGCGAAGAGTTTTTGCGTCTTGTGAAAATGGTCCGGCGACAGGATGACGATGCGCTTGTAGCGGAAGCCGGATGCGGCATGGAAACCGAGCGCGACGAGATCGGCGACCAGCAGATGGTGCGGCACGGTGATGCCGGTCAGCCGCTGGTTGGAGGGCTCGATTTTGGCGACGGCCGTGATGGCGTCGGTGAAGAGGGCGGAGTTGTCGTAGAAGGGTGGGAAGTCTGCGTTGCCTGGCGGGCAGGGGATGGGGGCGGCGAGGGCGGGGAGCGTTAAGATGAATGTGAACAATGCTGCTGCGACTGACAGCCAAGTTCGCGCCCAGAGGGGGGTGCCTGGGCGCCGACGGTTCACTCTCACGGCTCAGCCAAAACAATGTTTTCGACACCGCCGACATAATAGAACGGCTTCTGCTTGGAAGCGGTCAGCCGCAGCACTTCGCGCGAGATATAGTCGGCGAGGCCGAACAGCGTCACGCCGCCATCCGATGTCTTGGCCCGGCCGCGCAGGCCTTCGAGGATTGAATAGGTGAAGACGCCATGGCCGAGCTCGGGCAGCTCGGCGGCGGTGTTGTTGGCTGCGGTGGCCGAGAACACGACGATGCGTGCGTCCTGCGCATCCTTTTCCAGGCGCGGGTTGAAGGCGTTGGCGGCATGGCAGGTGTCGAGCAGCATGAAACGCATGCCCTTGGCGCGCTCGACCGATTTCTGGATGTCGCCCCAGTCGACGAGCGAGGAACGCTTCCAGCGGTCGGCATCCTGTTTGCGGCCATCGGTCGGGATGAAATAATAGTCCTCGTCGATGTTGATGCCGTGGCCGGCGACGAAGATGATGGTGGTGTCGTTCTCGCCGGGCTTGTCGAGGAAGTCGGCGAGCTGGTCGTCGATCGTGTCGGAGTCCGGTTCCAGGATGCTGTCGGCGCTGGCGACCTTGAACACGTCCTTGCCGGCGCCGGGCGCCTCATCCAGCGCTTCGCGGTTGACCAGCACCAGCGTTTCCATCGACGAGAACAAGGGGGCCGATTTCTGCGAGATCACCTTGAGGAACTCCGTCGCGTCGTCGACGGGGTAGCGCAGATCGCAGGCGCGGCCGGCGCAGGCATCGGTCAGGAAGGGATATTTATCGACGCCGATCACGGCGACGTAAAGCTTGCCCTTGTTGGCTTGCTTCTCGGTTTTCCTGGCCAGGGCTGTGACGCTGCGCTCGGTCAGGTAGCCGAATTCGTTGGTGCCGGTGATGCGGATGGTGTTTTCGCCACTCTCGACCGGCACTTCGACGATGATGCTCTTGCCACCATCGACCGAACGTGCGGTGACATCGCCGACATTGCGGCTGTTCGACAGGATCGAAAACCCGGCGACATCGGCGCCGGCTTCCTGCGCGCCAGTGATCTCGACGGCGACATAACCTTCGCGAACATTGCTTTGGTCGGCGGCGAGCTTGATGCCGAATTCCGGCGGCTTGCGCTCAAGCAGCTTTTCCAGCTCGCGGTCGACGCCCGGGCGCATCTCCTGCACCGCCTGTTCGGCGCTGCGCAGGATGATGGCGCGGCGCACCATTTCCGGGCTCCAGAGATATTTCTTCAGCTGACCCGCGTTGATGAAGCGCCCCTCATGGTCGCGGCCCTGGTTGACCTGCCAGCCGATCAACCTGTCGCCGTCGGCGGAGGAATAATAGTAGCCCTGCGGCATCCAGACGATCCATTCGGAGCCGGCAAAGAACATCGACACGATCAGTTTGTGCGTCTTCAAATTCCACAGCCGCAAGGTCTGGTCGGCGCTGCCGGTGACCAGCAGCCCCTCCTTCCCCGAGGCGGCCATAGCGTTGATTTCGCCGGTGTGGCCGGTGAATTCGCCTGACACCTCGGCGGTCGCGGTTTTGTACTCCAGTAGCGTCCCGTCACTGCCGCCGGTGATCAGGCCAAGGCCCCTGTCGATCAGCGTATATGCCGAATGGACAAAACCACTGGTGGCGGCTTTCTCGATGCTGTGCACCACCTTGCCGCTGCTCGAGATTTCCAGCACGGCATTCTCTAGGCCGTCCTTACCGCCGGGAACAGCGCGAAGCGACCATCGACTGTCGGCCAGTACGGCGCGGGCGAAGGCGCTCTGCTGCGCCAAGGCTTTCGGATCCTCGAAGAACCGGTCGGTCGTCGGCAGTGCCAGCGTCTTGTCCAGCGTGCCCTGGAGTTCAGGACAGGACACGCGTTCGGGGCAGGGGTTGGCGTTGCCCCAGGCGACGGAGTTACTTGCCGCATCGATACCGACCGCCGTCACCGGTTCGCCAACCCCTTGTAGCAGCGCCTTGCGCTCGCTCGTCGCGGGGTTCCAGACTTGGATGGCATTGCGGCTGCCGCCGGCGGTCGCCACCAGCGAACCGTCGGCATTGCTGGCGCTGGCAAAGACCGTGCCGTCATGGCCGCTATAGTCGAGCACCTGCTCACCGCTGTCGGTATTCCAGACCACCGTGCGGTGCTTGTCGGCGCAGCGATAGCTGCAGGATGCGACAAGCCGTGAACCCGCAGCGAAGCTCAGCGCGCCGATCTGGAAATCCTGCTTGGGCATGGCGCGGACGAACTTGCCGTCGCTGGCCTGCCAGAGCTGGACGTCGCCATCCTTGCTGCCGGTGGCGAAGAGGCTTCCGTCGAGCGAGACAGCAAGTGCGGCCACGCTGACGTCGCGCAGCGGTTCGGCCTCGGCGGGCAGCGGGATTTCCTCCGACTTGGCGACGTCCCAGAGCCTTATGCCATTGTCGGTGGTCGTCGCTGCCAGCCGGGTTCCCGCGGCGGCAAAGCTAAGCTTTTCAACACGCCAGGAATCGGCATCGAGCTTTTCGGCCAGCATCCAGCCCGAGGCGGATTTGTCATCCACCCGCCAGAGATAAACGAAGCCATCGCCACCGCCGGCGGCCAGCATGTTCCCGTCCGGCGAGAAGGCGACATCATAGACTGCGTAGTCGGCGCCCTTGAGCACGGCCTTGATCTTGCCGGTGGCGAAATCGAACAGCCTGATATCGCCATAAGGCGGCTTGTCGCCGATGCCGGCGCCGAAATAGCCGCCGGCCGCGATGGTCTTGCCATCCGGCGACACGGCGATCGCAAAGATCTTGCCGTCATTGCCGTTGCCGATATAGCCGCGGATGGTGCGCAAGGTGACGGCGCTCTGCCAGTCCCAGATGCGGATGGTCTTGTCGTCAGACGCCGAGACCAGTTCCTGACCGTCCGGCGTAAAGGCAAGGTCGGTGACCCTTGCGCTGTGACCGCCGGTGTTGAGATCGAGATGGAAATCGAGGTCTTCGGCATGCGCGGTCGACGCCAGCGCCATAAGACCGATCAGGATCAGCCACCGGAAAGCACGCAAGGGGAGAGAGCTGCCCGGCATCTTGTGCGCCGCTATTTGGATTCAGTGGGCGGCGGCGACCCGTGGCGCACATAGTTCTCGATCGCCTGGGCATAATTCGCGGAACCGGTCCTGCGTTCCTTTTCTATGTAGCCGGCAAAGTAGCTCCAGAACGACACGGCATAGTCGCGGAAATAGGCATCGGCGACATCGCGCGAACAGAGCTTGCCCTCGACGCAGATGGAGAGACGGTTGAGGAAATAGACGATGCGGTCGAAATTGTCGTTGAAATCGGCGACAGACATAGTCCCGCCGGCGGCCGTCATCGCCTCGATGCCGATGCGTTGCCGAAACACCTGCTCCTCGGTCGGCGATGGCGTGGCGCTGAGTAGATTGTCATATTTGGCGTTGAGCGCCGCCAGCCGCTCCTTGAGCGCGCGTTGCGCCTGCTGAAAATCCTTGCTTTCCCAGAGCTCAACCAATGACATGGTCTGCTCGACGCGCTTCTGTTCCTGGTTTGCCAGAAACTGAAGGACCGAGAAGCCCAGGGTGAAGATGATCGCCAGGCGCACGGCGAGGCCCGACCAGGCGTAGGCGAGCATGCGCCAGTCGCGATCGGTGAAGGGGTTTGATTCCTTCTTGATTTCGTGGCTGCTCGGCCACGGAAAACCTTCGGTGGTTTCCGGCAAGCTCTCCGGCTTCTTGGCCGGTGCCGGTGCTGGAGCCGGCAGCGATGCGGCCGGCGATTTTTGTGTTGCAGTGCCCCCCGGCTTTTTCATCCGCAGCTGTCCAGTTGTATGGTGGCGGAGGGATCGAGCACGATGCCGGGCGCCTCCAGCTTCTTTTTCAGACAATCGAGCTGCGTGCGCGAAATCATGAACTGTACGTCCGGCTCGGCAGCCGCCTTGTTCGGTGACGGCAAGGGCTCGACCACGCCTCGCGAGGCACAACTGGAGAGATCGACGACGACGGCCGTGCCGCCGGTCTTGGCGATCTGGTCGTACTGGTCGAGAAAGCAGGTGGCGAGCTCGGAATTGGTGACGATCTGCTTGGCACACAGGCCGCAGTTTTCGTCCGCCGAGGCACTGGCAACCAGCAACAGGCCGGCTGCAAGGCCGGCAGTCGCGGCACGCCAGGAAAGCACGCCGATAGTCACTGATGTCCTCATCTTTTGCATCCCGCCGCAGCATATCGAGGCGCCGCGAGCCGGGAAATGTTTCACCATATCATGCCGGTAGCGCAAGAGCCGACAAAGCATGTTCAGGCGCGCGGCACCGTTTCCATCGGGAAGATCATCACGGCGCCTTTGGGACCGCTCTTGTCGGCAAGCCGCATCACCGAGCGCGTCGTCGGCGCCATGCCGATGTCGGTCAGCATGTCGGAGAAGCCGGGTGTTCCCGATGCTGCCCGCGTCACGGCGCGGACGCCTTCCTGCGCAAGAAAGCTCAGGTCTTCCTTCTCGCTCTGCGGCGGCGCCTCGGTCAGCACGGCGATCATGCGCTCCATGCCGAAGCTGGTGTCGGTGAAGGCGAGCAGACCTTCCTTCAGGCCCTGGTCGGCCTGCTGGTTGATCGGCGCCAGCCGCTCGGAGACGATGTGGGTGATCGAGTAGTCGCTGCCGATATAGAGCACGTTGATGTCGACAAACTCGTCGGACTCGTTCCTGGCAGCAATATGCACCTGATCGCCCGGCGAAACGCGCGGCACGGTCGAGGATTCGATCGGCTCCATCGCATCGCTGTCTTGGCGCTTGATCAGAAACTGGACGCTGACCTCGTCCGGCCGGTAGTCGGAAGCGGCGGCGAGTCGCGACAGGCCCGTGGCGCGGAAGATGGTGGTCAGGTTCTTGGCGGTGTTTTCCGCGAGCTTCTCGCGGCCATCAGGATGGATGACGATGCGCGGCGGCTTGCTGCCATCCTTCAAGCTGATGTCACCGGACGCCGGCAGGAACCACAGCGCCGGCTCTTCGGTCGCATCTGCCGCGGCGCCGGCAATGGATTTTTCGCGCAGCACCGCAAGGCGCAGATCGGCGCTCTTGCCGGGCTCGACCAGCGCGATATGGAAGCCGGAATTCGGCTTCGCCGCCAGTTCGTCGAGAACCGAGTTGACCAGCCCGGTTTCCTTTTCGAGACCCGGGGTTGCCGCCGGCTTTGCCACCAGCAGCTTGTAGTCGACGGCGAGTTCGGCGACGCGCGCATAGGCACCGGCGGGCACGGCCGTCGGCGCAAGCGCCGGCTTGCCGTCGAATTCGACCGGCTTGAGGTTGCTCTCCAGGTTCCTTGCCGATTGTACTTCGAGATAGCCCACCGCGTCGGAGAGCTTCGACAGCGCCGAAGGCAGAATGGCGAGCTTGCTGCCGGGGGTGAGGCCTTGCAGCAGACCGGCGCCGATCGCTACGTCGCCGTCCTTGACGGCAATCGGCCATTGCATGACCGCGTCGGTCTTGTCGGTGCCGAACACGCGGGCGTCGAGCTCGCCCTCGAACAAAGGCGTCGGCCTTGTGCGGCCGTCGGCCGAATATTGCTGCAGCACGGCCTGGCCGAGCTGGCGATAGGTGACGTTGGGGTTCTCGGCCAGTTTCGACAGGATGGTGAAGGTGAACAGGCCGAAGCGCGGCGCGTCGGGCGTGCCCTTGGGCAGCGGCATTTCGGGCGTCGTCTCGACCGTCTGCGCGGCATAGAAAGCAACCAGCTTGCCCCTGGCGATCGGCTCGGCGCCGGTCGGCGTCAGGTTGAAGGCCGGCTTGCGCCCGCCATTCTCGTCGAAACCGCGCGATGTGCTTGCCGAAATGTCGTCATAGGCCTTCACGGCCGCTGCTCTCGCCGCATCATCGCCGCCGACGAGATCGGCGAACTCGACCTTGCGCTCCAGTTCGTCATCGACTTCCGCGGCGCGCGTTGCGGTGCCGGAATGGCAGCAGTCGAACACGACCCAGACAAAGGCGCCCTTGTCGCGTATGGCGTCGAGCGCCGCGCCGACCTCATTGTCGACGAGTGCGTTGGGCACGCCTTCTTCGCGGTTGATCCATTTGTCGATGTCGGAGGGAAGGAAAATCTCGTCGAGCCCGTCGGTCTCGTCGCCGGCCTTGGCCTGCGGCTGCTGGGCGCCGTGGCCCGACAGATGCAGATAGACGAAATCGTCGCGTTGCACCTTGCCGGCGAGGTCGGCAAGGGCGGCCTTGATCGCCGCATGCGTCGGCGGGCCGTTGGCGCCTTCGACATCCTTGGCGAGCAAGGTCACGTTCTCGGCCGCGAATTTGACCGGATCGGGCGTGTTCTTCAGGAGATAGTCGCGGACCAGACCGGCATCGTTCTTCGGCCCGATCAGCCAGTTCTTCTGCGGCAGGTTGGGATAGTCGGTGCAGGCGACCAGCAGCGCATGATAGGTACGCGAGGCGGCGAGGGCGCGGAACGAGACCGTACCGGCGGCAACAAGCGCCGACGTGCCGACGAGCAGCGTGCGTCGTGTCAGTTTGATCATGATTGCTTCCCCAAGCCCGATCGAATTTGCAAGTGCGGGCACCTTTCGTCGCGAATTTTGTCAGTATTTTGAATGTGGTCGGTGCCGTCAACCAGGGGTAGCGGTCATGAGGTCGTGGCGATAACGGAAACAGTGGCAAAAGGCCCATTTCATCGCTATCTCAAGGGAATTAAGAGTCAAAGAGATAGAGCATGATGTCGTCCGAAAACCGCTTCACGCTTTTCGGCATCGTGCTCTGAACGATCGGAAAACAGGATCATGGCGGCAAGGGATGTGCTGACGAAGAATCAGCTGAGCGTGCTCGAGAAACTCGAGGCCGCCAGCGGACCGCTTAGCGCCTATACGCTGCTCGACCAGCTGCGCGAGCGCGGTTTTCGCGCACCGCTGCAGGTCTACCGGGCGCTCGACAGTCTGGTGAAGTCAGGCTTCGTGCACCGGCTCGAAAGCCTCAACTCCTTCGTCGCCTGCGCCGAACCGCACGACCACAGCCATTCGATGACCGCCTTTGCTATCTGCGACACATGCGGGCAGGTGACGGAGATGTCGGATCACGATGTCGATCACCGGCTCGATGAGTGGGTTCGATCGACGGGGTTTGCCGCCAAGAAGGCGGTGATCGAGTTTCGCGGGACGTGTGCGAAGTGTCGGGCCGAGGCGGCTTAGGTACGCTGATATTCAGGTGAGGCCGGCCTGCAAATGGCCGATACCTGCGCTTCCGGTGCTCACGTACGAAAAGTACGCTCCGCTCCGGTTCTCGGCATCAGCCATTTTCGACTCGGCCTGACCTGAATCTCGACGCCCCTACGGCGGGACGCAGCAAGGGTGGGGTGCTAATGCGCCTCATCCCAGTTGTTCGCCGCCCGTGCATCGACATGCAGCGGCACCGACATCGAAATTGCCGGCATCGGCGCGTTCTCCATGACGCGGCGCACCACGGGGATCGTCGCCTCGACTTCCGCTTCCACCGTCTCGAAGATCAATTCGTCATGCACCTGCAAGAGCATGCGCGCCGACAGGCCGGCCTTCTCCAGCGCCTCGTCCATATGCACCATGGCGCGGCGGATGATGTCGGCGGCGGTGCCTTGCAGCCTGGCGTTGATCGAGGCGCGCTCGTTGAAGGCGCGGATCGACGGATTTGAAGACCGGATCTCCGGATAGTGGATGCGGCGGCCGAAGATGGTTTCGACGAAGCCATGCTCGCGGGCATAGGCCTTGGTCGCCTCGATATAGTCGCGGATGCCGGGGAAACGCTCGAAATACTTCTTGATGTAGGCGCCGGCTTCCTCGCGCGGGATCGACAGCTGGTTGGCGAGGCCAAAGGCTGAAATGCCGTAGATGATGCCGAAATTGATCGCCTTGGCGCGCCGGCGCACTTCCGAAGGCATGCCTTCGACCGGCACGGAAAACATTTCCGAAGCGGTGATGGCGTGGATGTCGGCGCCGTCGGCAAAAGCCTGCGTCAGCTGCGGAATCTCGGCGACATGGGCAAGCACGCGCAATTCGATCTGGCTGTAGTCGGCCGAGACCAGTTTCTGGCCCTTGTCGGCGATGAAGGCGGTCCTGATCTTGCGTCCCTCGGTGGTGCGCACCGGGATGTTCTGCAGATTGGGATCGGAGGAGGACAGCCGGCCCGTCGTGGTTGCGGCGAGCGCGTAGGAGGTGTGCACGCGCTTGGTGTCGGGATGGATGAAGCCGGGCAGGGCGTCGGTATAGGTCGATTTCAGCTTGGTCAGCTGGCGCCAGTCGACGATCTTGCGCGGCAGTTCGTGGCCCTCGGCGGCGAGGTCTTCCAGAAGCTGCGCCGAGGTCGACCATTGCCCGGTCTTGGTCTTGGAACCGCCAGGCAGACCCATGCGGCCGAACAGGATGTCGCCGAGCTGCTTTGGCGAGCCGATGTTGATGCGCTCGCCGATGAGACCATAGATTTCCTCTTCCAGCCGCGCCGCGCCTTGCGCCAGCTCGCCCGAGAGCCGCGACAGGATCTGGCGGTCGACCGAGATGCCGCGCTGTTCCATCCGTGCCAGCACCGGCACCAGCGGCCGCTCCAGCCGCTCATAGACCGAGACCAGTCCCTTGGCAGCCAGTCGCGGCTTCAGCACCTGCCACAGCCTGAACGCCACATCGGCGTGGCCGGCGGCGTAGGTGGTCGCTCTCTCGATATCGACCTGTTCGAAGCCGATGGAGCTCCTTCCCGAACCGGCGAGCTCCTTGAGCGGGATCGTGGCGTGACCAAGCCATTTGTCGGCAAGAGACGACAAAGTGTGGTGGCCGGTGCCGGCGTCGAGCACGTAGGAGATCAGCATGGTGTCGTCGAAGGGCGCGATATCGATGCCGTGGCGGCTCATGACGACGATGTCGTATTTGGCGTCCTGGGCGATCTTGAGGACCGATTTGTCCTCCAGCAAGGGTTTCAGCAGCGCCAGCGCCTCGCGAACCGGGATCTGGTTTTCCAGTGTGCCGCCGCCGAGCAGGTCGCCGGCGCCGCTCTTGTGGGCCAGTGGTACATAGGCGGCGCGGCCGGGGCCAATCGCCAGAGAGAAGCCGATGAGGTCGGCAAGCATCGGATCGGACGACGTGGTCTCGGTGTCGAAAGCGACAATGCCGGTTTCCTTCGCCTGAGCCAGCCAGCTCTTGAGCGTTGCCGTGTCACGGATCGCGACATAGGCGCCAGGATCGATTTTGGCGGCGGACGCCGCTTCGAGACGAAGTGCTGAAAGCAAAGAAGGGGTATCGCCGGCCTTGGCGGTATCGGCCTTGGGCGCAGCTTGTGCTGCTTCGCTGGTTCCGTCGCCGCGGGCAACTGCCGGCGCGCCAGACCCGACATCGGGACCGTGCGCGGTGTCGGCGCGCTCGACGGTTACAGCGACGGCCTGGACATCGCCGGCTTCGGTGCTGGTCGCTTCGGCCACGCGGCGGGTCAGCGAGGTGAATTCCATGGTCTTGAGGAAGCCGATCAGCTTCGGCCCATCCGGTGCGTGCAGCACGAAATCGTCGAGCCCGTCGGTGACCGGCACGTCGTTCTTCAGCGTCACCAGCTGGCGCGATATGCGTGCCTTGTCGGCATTGGCGATGATGGATTCGCGTCTTTTGTCCTGCTTGATCTCGCTGGCTCGCGCGAGCAGCCCGTCGAGATCGCCGAACTGTTCCAGCAATTGCGCCGCCGTCTTCGGTCCGATGCCGGGCACGCCGGGCACATTGTCGACGGAGTCGCCGGTCAGTGCCTGCAGGTCGATCATCTTCTCCGGCGGCACGCCCCATTTCTCGATGACTTCGGGGATGCCTATCTGGCGGTCCTTCATCGGATCGTACATGCCGACCGTGGGGCCGACCAGCTGCATCAGATCCTTGTCGGATGAGATGATGGTGGTGTCGGCGCCGGCCTCGCAGGCCAGCTTGCAATAGGTGGCGATGAGGTCATCGGCCTCAAACCCTTCTATCTCGATGCAGGGCAGGTTGAAGGCGACGGTTGCCTGGCGGATAAGGCCGAATTGCGGGATGAGGTCTTCGGGCGGCGCGTTGCGGTTGGCTTTGTATTCCGGGTAGAGCTCGTTGCGGAAGGTTTTCGACGAATAATCGAAAATGACCGCGAAATGCGTCGGCACAATGCCTACATCGGTGTTGCGGGCGTCCTGCATCAGCTTCCACAGCATGTTGCAGAAGCCGGACACGGCGCCGACCGGCAGGCCATCAGATTTGCGGGTCAGCGGCGGCAGCGCGTGGTAGGCACGAAAGATGTAGCCGGAGCCGTCGATAAGGAAGAGATGATCGCCTTTTTTCATGCCGGCAGGGATAGCGCGGCCAAGCTTCGCGGTCCATGGCAAAGGCGGACTTCCAACACGGTTGCGGCGACATCCTGACAGAGCCTGCCTCAAAGCCGCCGGATGCCCCGGGGCGCTCACGGCCATGTTACAAAAGTGTAATTTTCTTGCCCTTGAAACGCCACGTTCGAAGACACAAATATAAGTCATCGGCAGTTTTCGCCGAGTCCGGAGCAAGGCCCGTCCCCCGCCTATCCCGGACAATTGCGGCAGCCTATCCCCCCTCTCCGGGCTGCCGCATCGTTTCGAGTAAAAGGCCGCCGTGGTTCCCCCTCCACCACGGCGGCTCTTTTTTGCCCTCAGCAAACAATTGCGTGGTCCAATAGAGCGCCGTGCGTCCTATTGGACGCACAAAGGACGCTCTAAAACTTTGAATCTGCTGCATCGAGCTTTTCGGAAAATCGAATTCGATTTTCCGGCCGATGCAGTGATCACGGGCTTTTCGTTTTGATGCGCTGCCTTTACGGTCCCGGCACCGAAAAGAAAGGCTCGCAATAATGTCCACGATTTCCCCTGTGCTCGATCGTCTCGACGCAAATCTCGACCAGAGCCTGGAGCGCCTGTTCGGTCTGCTCCGCATCAAGTCGATCTCCACCGATTCCGACTACGCCACCGACTGCCGCAAGGCCGCGGAGTGGCTGGTGGCGGAGCTCAAGCTGATCGGCTTCGATGCTTCGGTGCGCGACACGCCAGGACATCCGATGGTGGTGGCGCATCATGAAGGGCCGGCCGGTTCGCCGCATGTGCTGTTTTACGGCCACTACGACGTGCAGCCGATCGACCCGATCGAGCTTTGGGAGAGCGACCCGTTCGCGCCGGCGGTCAAGGAGGTCGAGCCCGGCCACAAGGTGATCACCGGCCGCGGCTCGGCCGACGACAAGGGGCAGTTGATGACCTTCGTCGAGGCCTGCCGTGCCTGGAAACAGGTGCATGGCAATCTGCCCTGCCGCATCACCATCCTGTTCGAGGGCGAGGAGGAATCCGGCTCGCCGTCGCTGATACCGTTCCTGAAGGCCAATGCCGAAGAACTGAAGGCCGATTTCGCGCTGGTCTGCGATACCGGCATGTGGGACCGCGAGACGCCGTCGATCTGCGTTTCCTTGCGCGGAATGGTGGGCGAGGAGATCACCGTGAAGGCGGCCGATCGCGACCTGCATTCCGGCCTTTATGGCGGTGCTGCCGCCAACCCGATCCGCATCCTGGCGAAAATCCTGGCCGACATCCATGACGAGAACGGCCACATCACCATCCCCGGCTTCTATGACGGGGTCGAGGAGACGCCGTCGCAGATCCTGAAATCATGGGAGACGCTCGGCGAGACCGCCGAGACCTTCCTCGGGCCTATCGGCCTGTCGATCCCCTCGGGTGAAAAGGGCCGCTCTGTGCTGGAGCTGACCTGGGCGCGGCCGACGGCCGAGTTCAACGGCGTCATCGGCGGCTATACCGGCAAAGGCTTCAAGACGGTGATCGCAGCGGAGGCGTCGGCAAAGATCTCCTTCCGTCTGGTCCACAAGCAGAATCCCGAAAGGATCCGCGCCGCGTTCCAGAAATTCGTCAGGGAGCGCATTCCCGCGGACTGTTCGGTCGAGTTCCACCCGCATGGGGGCTCGCCGGCGATCCAGCTTTCCTACGACTCGCCGTTCCTGGCCAAGGCCAAGACTGCGCTGTCGGATGAATGGCCGAAACCGGCGGTGACGACAGGCAGCGGCGGCTCGATTCCGGTGGTGGGCGACTTCCAGACCTATCTCGGCATGGAATCGCTGCTGGTCGGCTTCGGCCTCGACGACGACCGCATCCACTCGCCGAACGAGAAATACGAGCTGACCTCCTTCCACAAGGGGCAGCGCTCCTGGGCGCGGATTCTCGATGCGCTGACGCGCTGAGCGACGGAAAGCCAGTTTCTGGTTGATTTTTCAGCGGATCGCGGCGAGGACGGCCGTAAAACCGCGATCCGGAGAAAATGATGAGCGACATCCGCTTCCATAAGAACGATCTGCCCGACCTGTCCCGCTACAATGTCGATGCAGTGGCGATCGACACCGAGACGCTGGGGCTGAACCCGCATCGCGACCGGCTCTGCGTGGTGCAGATCTCGCCGGGCGACGGCTCCGCCGACGTGATCCAGATTGCGCCCGGCCAGAAGAAGGCGCCGAACCTGGTCAGCCTGCTCAGGAATCGCGGCATAACCAAACTGTTCCACTACGGCCGTTTCGACCTCGCGGTGCTCTACAACGCCTTCGGCGTCATGCCGGAGCCGGTGTTCTGCACCAAGATCGCCTCGCGGCTGACCCGCACCTATACCGACCGGCACGGGTTGAAGGACATCTGCTTCGAGCTGCTCGGCGTCGGCCTGTCGAAAGCGCAGCAATCGTCGGACTGGGCGGCCGAGACCCTGTCACCCGAACAGCTCGAATATGCCGCTTCCGACGTACTCTACCTGCACCGTCTGCGCGATGTGCTGGCGGGGCGGTTGGCGCGGGACGGAAGGACCAAGGAGGCCGACGCCTGCTTCCGCTTCCTGCCGACGCGTGCAAAGCTCGATCTGATGGGCTGGGACGAAGAGGATATTTTTGCCCATAGCTGAGCCGTCCTCGTGACCCGTTTGGAACCAGACACGCGCCGTGGCGTTTCTGTCGACTCAAATTGTTCTGCGCAATTCCGGACGAAAAACCGCTGCACACTTTTTCTGGAATTGCTCGATGAGGGATGACATGGCAGACCGCAAGCCGATAGCGACCGCCCCGACGGACGGGTCCAAGGTCACTGTCCTGTGGAAGGACGGCGCCGGTGTCGTCAGCGAATCCGTCGGGCAGTACCGCGACGGCGCCTGGTGGGTCTACACCGACAGCGATACCCAGAAGAAGGTCGACCCGACCAGCTGGCGGCCTGCCTCCAGCGATGATGACGACGACCAATGAGCGCGCTGGCGGGGTGAGCCGCTTTCGCATAGCCTCAAGCCGTTGATAACGAGGCCGATTCGGGGCCTTCCGCTCCGCTGCTGCCTCTCATCCTGGAGGAACGCGTCATGGGCATCGAAAGCCTTCTCATCTTCATCATCATCGGCGCCATTGCCGGCTGGCTCGCCGGCCTCATCGTCTCGGGCTTCGGGTTCGGCCTGATCGGCAACATCGTCGTCGGCATCATCGGTGCCTTCATCGCCGGCTGGCTTTTCCCAAGGCTTGGCTTTGCCATCGGCGGCGGCATTCTGGCTGCCATCATCAACGCCACGATCGGCGCCGTCATCCTGCTGGTGCTGGTCAAGGTGCTGAAGCGAGCGTGACGCTCGGACTTTCCTATTTCACGCAATTCCTTGGGCGGAAGCGCCAGGCGCTTTTCCTGGAATTGCTCCAAACGGAGCGCGCCATGAAACAGAATACCCTCTATCTCGTCATTGGCGCGCTCGTGGTCGTGGTCATCGCGCTCGGCATCTATGTCTATCACGAGCAGACCAAGCCGAAGGGCGTCGAACTCAAGATCGATGACAAGGGCATTTCGATCCAGCAGAATTGAAATATTACGGGGTTGCCCAGGCCCGTACCTTCTGTGGAAGACAGGCCGTGCGCAAGCGCCTTGCGGGAAGCAGCGGGCGGTAGCGGATTTAGAAATTCTTAAGGAATTTCAAAAGGGTGCATAAACCCTGCTTTAACGCGCCCTTAAACCGCCGCATCTACTCTCCAACCCGAGCGCCATTGGCACCGGGAAAACAGCGCAACGCATGGCGAACCGCAGAGACAGTCGCATCGAACCCAGCTTCGAGGGATCGCCAAAGGCGAAATCTCCGGCCGGTTTTTCGGTGAACGAGGAGGATCGCGTCGTGCCGGGCAATCGCAAAACCTCCACGGCGCGCAAAAGCTCCAAGGCAAAATCATCCTCGCGCGGCCGGCGCGGCAAAGGCCGGCGCGGCCTGTTCGGCGTGCTGGCCCGAATGTTCTACTGGTGCTTCGTGCTCTGCATCTGGGGCGGCATCGCGGTTGCCGGCATCGTCGTCTATTACGGCGCCAAGATGCCGGCGGCCACGACCTGGTCGATCCCCGACCGCGCCCCAAACATCAAGATCGTTTCGGTCGACGGGCAGTTGCTCGCCAACAGGGGCATGAGCGGCGGCGAGGCGGTCGGCCTGCACGAAATGTCGCCCTACATTCCCGAAGCCGTCATCGCCATCGAGGATCGCCGCTTCTATTCGCATTTCGGCATCGATCCGATCGGCCTGTCGCGCGCCATGGTGACCAACGTGCTCGGCGGGCATTTCTCGCAGGGCGGCTCGACGCTGACCCAGCAGCTGGCCAAGAACCTGTTCCTGAAGCCTGACCGAACGCTGGAGCGCAAGGTGCAGGAAGTGCTGCTGTCGCTGTGGCTGGAGCACAAGCATACCAAGGACCAGATTCTCGAAATGTACCTCAACCGGGTCTATTTCGGCTCCGGCGCGTATGGCGTCGAGGCGGCCTCGCGCCGCTATTTCGGCAAGAGCGCGCGCGATGTCACGCTGTCGGAGGCGGCGCTTCTCGCCGGCCTGTTGAAAGCGCCGTCGCGGCTGTCGCCGGCGCGCGATCCGAAAGCGGCGGAGCAGCGCTCGCAGCTGGTGCTGGCCGCCATGCGCGATGAAGGCAAGATCAGCGCCAAGGAACTGGCCTCGGCAATGAGCGCGCCGGCGACGCGCGCACCGTCCTACTGGACCGGTTCGGAAAATTATGTCGCCGACACCATCATGGAAGAACTGCCCGACCTGATCGGCGACGTGCGCAGCGACATCGTCGTCGACACGACCGTCGATTTGAACCTGCAGAAGCTCGCCGAACAGTCGATCCGCCGGCTGATCGACGACAGCGGCAAGAAGCTCAATGTCAGCCAGGGCGCGCTGGTGTCGATCGACAATTCGGGTGCCGTGCGCGCCATGGTCGGCGGCTATGACTATTCGACCAGCCAGTTCGACCGTGCCTCCGAGGCGCGCCGCCAGCCGGGCTCGGCGTTCAAGCCGTTCGTTTATATGGCCGCGCTCGAGGCCGGCCGCACGCCCGACAGTGTGCGCAACGACGCGCCGATCAAGATCGGCAAGTGGACGCCGGACAATTACGGCGGCAAGTACTTCGGCAAGGTGACGCTGGCGACTGCTTTGGCGAAATCGCTCAATTCGGTCGCGGCACAGCTGACCATGGAGGTAGGCCCCGACGCGGTGGTCGAGGCGGCGCACCGCATGGGCATTCAGTCCGATCTGACGGCCAACACCTCGATCGCGCTGGGAACCTCGGAAGTGACGCCGCTGGAGCTGACTTCGGCTTACGTGCCGTTCGCCAATGGCGGCTACAAGCCCGACATCCATTTCATCCGCCGCATCACCACGGCCGAAGGCAAGGTCCTGTTCGACGATAATGGCGGCAGCGCGCCGCGCGTCGTCAAGCAGGACATTGTCGGCATGATGAACTCGATGATGACCGGCACGGTCGAGATCGGTACCGCCAAGAAAGCCGCCTTTGCCTGGCCGTCGGCCGGCAAGACCGGCACCAGCCAGAACTCGCGCGACGCCTGGTTCGTCGGCTACACCGCCAATCTGACAACCGGCGTTTGGTTCGGCAATGATGACGGCACGCCGATGAGGAAGGTCACCGGCGGCGCGCTGCCGGCACAGGCCTGGCACCAGTTCATGGTTGCCGCGCATGAAGGCGTGCCGGTCAGGCCGCTGCCCGGCACCTGGAAATCGACGCCGCCCGACACCATTGTCCCCGACGACATACCCTCAGCCGGCAACAATCAAGTAGCGCCGGTCCCGCCGGCGTCGGTCGGCCAATCAGCTCCGGCTTCTGCCGCAGCGGCTCCCGTGACCGCCCAGGCTCCTGCGCCGCCAGTCCGCGCTGTCCGCCGCCCGGCCGAAACCGTCGATGCCGACGGCTTCGACATGCCCGGCGACGGCGGCACCACAGCTTCGATCAAGCATCCGGTACCGCCCGGCAGCGTCGGCGGCCCGACGAAGAAGCGGAAGACATCGATCCTGGATATTCTCGGCGGCGGCTGAGCGACAAGTAGCCTCTCGCCAGCAAGGTTACCTTCGGCTACATCTCCGGCCGGAGACCGCGACATGACCGAGACCGATACCAGAAAAACCATCGTGCTGACCGGCGCCAGCCGCGGCATCGGGCATGCCACCGTCAAGCGCTTTTCGCGTGAGGGCTGGCGGGTCATCACCTGCTCGCGCCAGGCCTTTGCCGAGGATTGTCCGTGGCCGGCCGGGCCGGAGGACCACATCAAGGTCGACCTTGCCGACCAGGAAGATGTCGGCATCGCCGTCTCGGAGATCCGCCACCGGCTGGAGGCTCATGGCGGGCAGCTGCACGCACTGGTCAACAATGCCGGCATCTCGCCCAAACTCAAGGACGGCAACAGCCGGATGAACTCGATCGACACGCCGATGCATGTCTGGCGCGACGTGTTCCAGATCAATTTCTTTGCGCCGATCATGCTGGCGCGCGGCTTGTTCAAGGAGTTGGCGGCGGCCAAGGGCTCGATCGTCAACGTCACCTCGATCGCCGGCACCCGCGTGCATCCTTTCGCCGGTACCGCCTATGCAACATCGAAGGCAGCGCTCGGTTCGCTGACGCGCGAGATGGCGCATGATTTCGGCCCGCACGGTATCCGCGTCAACGCCATTGCGCCGGGCGAGATCGATACCGCCATCCTGTCGCCCGGGACCGACAAGATCGTCGAGACGATCCCGCTGAGAAGGCTCGGCACGACCGCGGAAGTCGCCGACATCATCTTCTTCCTGTGCTCGGGCCAGGCGTCTTACGTGACGGGCTCGGAAATCCACATCAATGGCGGCCAGCACGTCTAGACGGTCAGGCCAAGGACTGCTCATCCGGCGATGGTGAGAACGGCCTTGCCGCTGAAGCTGCGCTGCCGCAGGGCGTCTAGCGCTTGGCCGATATCCGTCCACGGAACTGTCAGGGACACGCGGGTTTTCAGCCGGCCAGCCGCGACCAGAGCGAGCAGGGAGGCGATATCAGCGCCAATGCCTGCACCTGACGTGTAGTAAGCGAAGGTCTGAAGCCGCGCACCCTCGTGGCCGGGAACGAACTGTCTGAAGCCAATTGGCGTCAGTTCGCCGCTGCTTGAACCGAACATGACGATGGTGCCGCCCGGTGCGACGCGTTCGATGGCGCGGGCGAGGCTTTCACCGCCGACCGACTCGGTGATCAGCGAAAACGGCCCCTCAGCCCGCTCGATCGACTCGACGACCTGCCCGGCTCCCAGCTGACGAAGATCGTCGTTGTGCCGGGCGGCGGCAATCGCGGTCACCGCGGCGCCTTGCTCGCGGGCGATCTGGATCTGGAAACGGCCGACCGCACCGCTGGCGCCGGTGATCAGGACCTGCTGGCCGACGAGGTCGCCGCCATTGCGCAACGTCCGCAGCGCCGTCGTGCCCGCAACCGGGAGTGTCGCGGCAGAGGCGAAGCTGACCCCATCCGGGATGACGGCGAGACGGTCGGTCGGAACGGCGACACGTTCGGCCCATCCGGCCTCGTCGACCAAGGCGGCAACCCGGGCGCCAACGGCCGGCCCGGAGCCGTCGGCAGCTGCCCTTTCGACAACTCCAACCACGTCCTGGCCGGGTATCCATCCTTCCGGGCGTATAGTGAGCAGGCGCAGTTCGCCACGATTCAGCGAGGTTGCGTGGACGCGGACAAGCGCCTCGTTGGCGAGCGGCTGGGGTTCGTCGATCTCGGCGAGCCTGAGCCGGGTGGTGCTGTCGGGAGAGATGACGAGGGCGCGCATGGAGAACCTTCCCTGCTGGTTGTGGACCCCAAAGCTAGCGACTTCCCCCATTGAAGAATTTAGCTATCATGGCATTTTGTCGCTAAAAACCGTCAATCATGAAACAACCACTCCGCTACCCTTGGCTCGATTTCGATGTGGACGACTTTTCCGTGCCCGCGATTGCGGTGCGCGTTGAAGTACCCGAGACCAAGGCAGAAGTGTCCGCCCACTGGCATCGCAAAGGGCAACTTGTTTTCGCGCTAGGCGGTGGCGTCACATGCCGCGTCCCTAGCGGGCTATGGATGGTGCCGCCGCATTGCGGTGTGTGGATTCCCGGCGGCATGGAACACAGCAATATCGCCACCGCCAATGCCCGGATTTTCTTCGTCTACATCGAGCCGGGAGCCGCCGATCTGCCGGACCGATGCTGCACGCTGTCGATCTCACCGCTGTTGCGCGAGCTGATCATCGAGCTGTCGGACTGCGCACCGGATGATGACAGGTGCGCTTTCCTGGGAAGCGTTCTGCTTGCCGAACTGCCTGATATGCCGGTCCAGCAGCTGCATCTGCCGATTTCCGCCGAGCCGCGCTTGCGACGGATCGCCGAAGCACTGGCGCAAGATCCCGCCGATCGCAGCACATTGGCGGAATGGGCCAGCTGCGTCGCGCTCAGCGAAAGCAGCCTCGCCCGTCTCGTGGTGAAGGAGACCGGACTGAGCTTCGGCCGCTGGCGCCAGCAACTGCATTTGATCGTCGCCATACGGGAACTTGCTGCCGGCGCCAGCGTGCAGCAGGTCTCGGGCGATCTCGGCTATGAATCGGTGACGGCCTTCATCACCATGTTCAAAAAGGCGCTTGGCAAGCCGCCGGCAAAGTATCTCGCCAGCGTCGCGCAGAATGGCGGCTCTGCCTTCGTGGCCTGACTGGTTGCGCTGCCGAAGGCTCGGGCATCTGTGGCTTATGGCCGATGACTTCCTCAACGATGCCGCGGGCGATTTCGCGTTCGCCCATGATCACGGTCTCGGCGCCGAGCCCCTTGAGATGCGACCTCGGCGTCGGAATGGGCGCGTGCGATGACGTTGATGCCGGGGTTGGCGGCGCGGACCCTGAGCACGACCTGCGGCCTCGAAAAAGGTGCGATGCCGAAAAACGAAAGGCGCGCGCAGCAAAACCTGCGCGCGCCTGAGAACTGGTACCGGATGGTCATCCGGTTAATTTTCAGGCCGCTTGAAGCATAGCCTCGATGTCCATCAGCGGGCGGTTGGTCAATGTCTTCGGTATTTCGGCCTGCACCTTGTCGGTGACTTCCTTGTGTAATTTCTTGCGCATCGTGCCGAGCACAAGCGGCGGCGCGATCAGGACCATATCGCTAAAGATGCCGTGATGAGCGAACTTGTAGAGCCGATCCGCAATCTCTTGCGCGAAGCGTTCCTTGCCCTGCCGGTGCCAGTCGGTGTCCTCGACCGCGCTGCGATGCACGGAAGGGCCGTCATTGTAGCGGCCGGGACTGTCGCTGCCTTGCTCGCGCGTGGCCGGATTGTCCTGCTTCATCTCCTGGAAGAGCTGCAGGTTCGGATAGAGATTGTCGCCTTCGTTCTTCAGGAACAGCGCTTTCTCGCCATCGGCCACCATGACCAGAAGGCCATGTCTGAGGTTGATTTTGTTCATCGCGTGCTCCTGCTTGAGGTTTCAAATCCAGCCGACTGTCGTCGGCGTCGGCAGGATCAGAACGCATGGCGGAACCGGAACGTTCCACTCCGTTCGCCGGGCTCGCGTCGAGCCTAAAATCGGCCGATCGAACCGGCTATCGCAGCAGCGTCCGTGGTGGCGGCCTTAATCTACTAAATTGGTAGAATTTAGAAAAAACAATTTTGCGGCCTGGCCTGCTCCCGGACAAAAGAGCCGCAGAACAAGGCCTGCGGCAGCAGCTTGAATCCGCCTGATATGCGGATGTGGAATATTTTTCTCTTGGCCTTCAGGCTTGCGGAAAAGCGATTGCCTCCTGTCAGGGGATGCGCGAGTGAGTTCCTTCAGCTTTTTGTCGCCCGCGCGTAAAACTGCCGCCTTGTTCCGGAATCTGTTCGTCATGCCGCAGGTCAATCCCAAGCTCAACGCGTTCCCCGTCTTCATGTGGGTCGAAGGCGAAGCCGTAGCCATCGTTGGCGGCGGCGCCGAGGCCTTGGCCAAGGCGCGGCTGCTTGAGCAGTCGAGCGCGACACTGTGCATCATCACTGACACGGCCGATGCCGAATTGCTGGCCTTCATTGCCGCGACCGGCGCCACCCACATCGCCGCTCTCTACGATGCCGCGCATCTCGAAGGCGCGGTCATGGTGTTTGCCGCCAGCGGCGACGAGGCGCTCGACCGTCGCGTCGCTAAGGATGCACGCCGGCTGGGTATCCCGGTCAACGCCGTCGACCGGCCGGAGCTCTGCGATTTCTTCACCCCTGCGCTGGTCAACCGCGCGCCGGTCGCCATTGCCATCGGCACCGAGGGCGCCGGCCCGGTGCTGGCGCAGATGCTGCGCAGCCGCATCGATCGCATGCTGTCGCCGTCGCTCGGGCCTCTGGCAACGCTTGCCGCTTCGTTCCGCGGTGCAGCCGAAAAGCTGCTGCCGAAAGGCAATGCCCGCCGCCAGTTCTGGGGGAGCTTTTTCCAGGGCGCGCCGGCCCGTGCCGTCGAAGCCGGCGAGCTTTCGCAGGCGCACGACGCCGCCGTCGATCTGTTGCTGTCGAAAGCACCGGCTTCGGGCCACATCGCCCTGGTCGGCGCCGGCCCCGGCGCCGAAGATCTTTTGACGCTGCGCGCGCACCGGCTTTTGATGGAAGCCGACGTCATCATCTATGACGCACTGGTGCCGGAGGCGATCGTCGCCATGGGCCGCCGCGACGCCGAACGCCTGCCTGTCGGAAAACGCAAAGGCTGCCACACCAAGAGCCAAGCCGAGATCAATGCGCTGCTGGTCGATCTCGGCGGGCAGGGCAAGCGCGTCGTGCGGCTGAAGTCGGGCGACCCGCTGGTGTTTGGCCGCGCCGGCGAGGAGATGGGGGCACTGCGCGATGCCGGCATCGCCTATGATGTCGTCCCTGGCGTCACTGCCGCCTTCGCCGCCGCCGCCGATTTCGAACTGCCGCTTACGCTGCGCGGCGTCTCTTCGTCGATGGTGTTCACCACCGGCCATGATCTCAAAGGAAATTCGCTGCCGGACTGGGCCAAGCTCGCCATCTCCGGTGCCACCGTCGCCGTCTATATGGGCCGCTCGGTCGCCGCCGAGGTTGCGGGACGGCTGATCGAGGCCGGCCTGTCGCCCGATACGGCGGTCGCGGTGGTCGAGAATGCCAGCCTGCAAAACCGCCGCCGCTTCCATGGCACGCTGGCCGATTTGCCGTCGCTGGAAGCGCGCGCCGATCTGACAGGCCCGGTGATGACCATCATCGGCGATGCGGTCGCCGGCGCCAACTTTGAACGTTCCGAGCCGCTCGCGGCACATAGTCATGAGGGCGTCGCCAATACGGCCGCCGCAGAGGTCGAACAATGAAGGTACTGACCGCAAACCGCCTCACTGACGGCATCGCCGTCTGGTACGCCGATGGCGGCTGGGCCGAGACAGTGGACCACGCCGACCTCGCCCATGACAAGGCGGCCGAGGATCGGCTCGAAGCGATCGGCGCCAAGGCCTATGCCGACAATGAAGTGGTCGACGTCAACCTGATCGATGCGGAAGTGGTCGATGGCGTCGTCGAGCCGGTGCGGCTGCGCGAAAAGATCCGCGCCGCCGGCCCGACCATCCGCAACGATCTGGGCAAGCAGGCCGAGCAGGCGGCATAGCCAGGATTTTGAGTAAAACGGGCGGACGCGCCCTGAAAGACGAAGCATGTACCGTTACGATGAGTTCGACCACGATTTTGTCCAGGCCCGCGTCGCCGAGTTCAGCGACCAGGTCGAGCGCCGGCTGTCCGGCGAAATCACCGAAGAGCAGTTCCGGCCGCTTCGGCTGATGAACGGCGTCTACCTGCAGCTGCACGCCTACATGCTGCGCATCGCGGTTCCCTATGGCACGCTGAACGCCGCGCAGCTTCGCATGCTCGGCCACATCGCGCGCAAATACGACAAGGGCTACGGCCACTTCACCACGCGCCAGAACATCCAGTTCAACTGGCCGGCGCTGTCGGACATTCCTGCGATCCTGGCCGATCTGGCCAGTGTGGAAATGCACGCCATCCAGACCAGCGGCAATTGCATCCGCAATGTCACCGCCGATCACTTCGCCGGTGCGGCCGCCGACGAAGTCGCCGATCCGCGCCCCTACGCCGAGATCCTTCGGCAGTGGTCGTCGGTGCATCCGGAATTCTCGTTCCTGCCCAGAAAATTCAAGATTGCGGTGACCGGGGCCGAGCGCGACCGCGCCGCCATCCAGACGCATGATATCGGCCTCCATCTGAAGAAGAACGCTACAGGCGAGCTCGGCTTTGCCGTCTATGTCGGCGGTGGCCAGGGCCGCACACCGATGGTGGCGAAGAAGATCCGCGACTTCCTGCCGGAAGCCGACCTTCTATCCTACTGCACGGCGATCCTGCGCGTTTACAACCTCTACGGCCGCCGCGACAACAAGTACAAGGCGCGCATCAAGATCCTCGTCCATGAGACGGGTGTCGAAGAAATCACCCGCCAGGTCGAGGCCGAGTGGCAGGAATTGAAGGACGCCGAGCTGAAGCTGCCGGACGCCGACATTCGCGCCATCGATGCCTATTTCGCCCCGCCTCAGCTGGTGGATCGGCCGGAAGGCGACGCGGCGGTCAAGCTCGCACGACTCGATTCCAAAAGCTTCTCGGACTGGCTCGACCAGAACGTTGTGACACATCGCCATCCCGACTATGCCGCAGTGACGATCTCGCTGAAGGGCATCGGCGAGGTACCGGGCGACGCCACCGACAGCCAGATGGAAGCGGTCGCCGACATCGCCGAGAAATACGCTTTCGACGAGCTGCGCGTCAGCCATGAGCAGAACCTGATCCTGCCGCATGTGGCGCGCGCCGACCTCAAGGTGGTCTATGACGCGCTAGTCGACATCGGCCTGGCGACAGCCAATTCCAATCTGATCAGCGACATCATTTCCTGCCCCGGTCTCGATTATTGCGCGCTGGCGACCGCGCGCTCGATCCCGATCGCCCAGGAGATCTCGCTTCGCTTCGCCTCGCTGGAGCGGCAGCGTGAGATCGGTGAACTGAAGCTGAAGATCTCGGGCTGCATCAATGCCTGCGGCCATCACCATGTCGGCCATATCGGCATTCTCGGCGTCGAGAAGAAGGGCTCCGAGCTCTATCAGGTGACGCTCGGCGGCTCGGCCGACGAGAACACGTCCGTCGGCGAAATCATCGGTCGCGGCTTTTCCTCGGAAGAGATCACCGATGCCATCGAGCAGATCGTCGACACCTATCTCGGCCTTCGGCTCAATCCCAGTGAACGTTTTATCGACGCCTACCGCCGTGTCGGTCCCGCGCCGTTCAAGGAGGCGCTCTATGCTGGCGAAACCAAGGCCGCTTGACCGTATCGTCGACGTCGACGACAGCATCGCCGCGAAAGCGGCGGGGTTCGATGCGCTGTATGGCCATCTGAGCGCGCTCGAGATCATCGAACGTGCGGCGAGCGAGTTGTTTCACGACGAGATCGCCGCCGTGTCGTCCTTCGGCGCGGATTCGGCGGTGCTGTTGCACATGATCGCCAAGGTCGACCGCACGCTGCCGGTCATCTTCCTCGACACCGGCAAGCATTTCGAGGAGACGCTCGGCTACCGCGACGCGCTCGTCGCCGATTTCGGGCTGACCAACGTCAGGGTGATCAAGCCCGAGGAAGCAGCGCTTGAGCGGATCGACCCGACCGGCAACCTGCACCAGAGCAACACCGATGCCTGCTGCGACGTGCGCAAGGTCGAGCCGCTGGCGCGTGGCGTCGCACCGTTCCGCGCCTGGTTCACCGGCCGCAAGCGTTTCCAAGCGTCGACGCGGGCGGCACTGCCCGTGTTCGAGGCGGTTGGCCCGCGCGTGCGCATCAACCCGCTGGCGCATTGGACGACTTCGGACCAGGCCGACTACATGCGCGCGCATGCGCTGCGCGAAAATCCGCTGGTCGCTTATGGCTATCTGTCGATCGGCTGCTTCCCGTGCACGCAGCCAGTGCAGCCGGGCGAGGATGCGCGCAGCGGCCGCTGGGCCGGTCATGCCAAGACCGAGTGCGGCATCCATCTGTCGGGCTTGGAGAAGTCGCTGACCGACGCTTCCCTTTAGGCTATGTAGATATTCAGGTGAGGCTGGCCTGCAAACGGCGGCTTCCACTCGGAGGCCGCCGGTTTCGGATGGACTGGCTTTCAGCGAACTTTCGATTCTTGGGGTTTTTTAGGAATTTCTTATGACTGAACCGACGACACCGGAGACCCGGCTCTGGACCCAGACGGGTTTTCGCGAGGACGAGTGGAGCCACGCCGAAAGCGCCGAGGCGCTGGCGGGCAATGGCCGCTTCATCCTGCCGCTGCAGGCATTTCTCGGCCTTGATGCCGAAGTGCGGCGTTCAGCCAAGGAGCGGCTTGGCGTCGCGCTGCAGCCCGGTGACCAGCTGGAAAAGATCGTTGATCTGCTCGACCAGCTGTCGCTGGTGGCGCTTGCCTTTCCGGCCTTCAACGACGGCCGCTCGTTTTCCAAGGGCGAGTTGCTGCGCAGCCGCTACCATTTCGAGGGCGCTGTCCGCGCCACGGGCCAGGTGCTGGTCGACCAGCTGCCACATATGCTGCGGCTCGGCTTCGACGAGTTCGAGATATCGAACCCGGTGCTGCTGAAGCGGCTTGAGGAAGGCCGCGTCGGCGGGCTGGGGCTCTACTACCAGCCGACTGAAGCGTCGGAGCCGAAGGGACCGAAATACTCCTGGCGGCGCGTTCGCGACAGCTGACGCAGCGGTAGTTCCACCCGCCTTTACATCGGCTGAAATCAGGCCTTCTCTTGGCTGCCCGGACGGAAATATCCGCCGGCCAGGGAGGGAGACATGGACTTCGACTATGTCATCGCCGGCGGCGGCTCCGCCGGCTGCACGCTTGCCGCACGGCTCTCCGAAGATCCTTCGAAAACCGTCTGCCTGATCGAAGCCGGCGGCGAGGGCAGGAACCTGCTCATCCGCGCGCCGGCAGGCGTCATCGCGCTGTTGCCGGGCCGTCCAAAGATCAACAATTGGGGATTGCAGACGGTGCCGCAGCAAGGTCTCGGCGGCCGCAAGGGCTACCAGCCGCGCGGCAAGGCGCTCGGCGGCTCCAGCGCCATCAACGCTATGCTTTACACGCGAGGGCATCGCGGCGACTACGATGAATGGGCCGGTCTCGGCTGCGAGGGCTGGTCGTGGGGTGAGGTGCTGCCCTATTTCCGGCGGGCCGAAGGTAACCAGCGCGGCGCGGATGCGCTGCATGGCGGCGACGGACCACTCAGGGTCGGCGAACAGCAGGAGCCGCGCCCGATCGCCCGAGCCTTTGTCGAGGCCTGCGGTGAAAACCAGATCCGCCGCAACGACGATTTCAACGGACCGGAACAGGAAGGGGCGGGGCTCTATCAGGTCACGCAGTTCTGGGGTGGCGCCAGGAATGGCGAGCGCTGCTCGGCGGCCGCCGCCTATCTGCATCCGGCGATGAACCGACCGAACCTCACAATCATCACCGGCGCGCACGCCACCGGCATTGTGCTCGACGGCAAGCGCGCCACCGGCGTCCGCTATCGCAAGGGCAACAGCGAGGCGGTTGCGACAGCCAGGCGCGAGGTCATCGTTTGCGGCGGCGCCTTCGGTTCGCCGCAACTGCTGCTTCTATCCGGCATAGGTCCTGTGGACGAGCTTGCCGCGCAGGGCATTGCCGTCGCCCATGAGCTGCCCGGCGTCGGCAAGAACCTGCAGGACCATCTCGATTTCATCCTGGCCTGGACATCGAAGAGTGCCGACATGATGGGCATCGGCCTGCGCGGTCTGCCTGGCCTGCTCAAGCATATGGCACGCTGGCGCAGAAACGGCACTGGCATGATTGCCACGCCCTATGCGGAAGCCGGTGCCTTCCTCAAATCCGATCCGGCGATCGACAGGCCCGATCTGCAGCTGCATTTCTGCATCGCCATCGTCGACGATCACGGCCGCAAGCTGCATCTGGGCTACGGGTTCTCCTGCCATGTCTGCGTGCTTCGGCCGCATTCGCGCGGCGAGGTCGGGCTGTCGAGCCCGGACCCGCTGGCGCCGCCGCGCATCGATCCTCGCTTTTTATCCGACGAAAGGGACGGTGACCTGCTGCTCAAGGGTGCCAGGATGATGCGCGCCATATTGGAGGCGCCGGCGCTGGCGAAATACCGCGACAGGGAAATCTACACCGCCGGCGTTTCCAGCGATGCCGAGCTGATGGGTCATATCAGGGCGCGCGCCGACACGATCTATCACCCTGTCGGCACCTGCAAGATGGGCGTCGATGCCATGGCCGTGGTGGATCCCGAGCTCAACGTGCGCGGTCTGCAGGGGTTGCGCGTTGTCGATGCCTCGGTCATGCCGGCCTTGATCGGCGGCAACACCAACGCGCCGACCATCATGATCGCGGAAAAGGCGGCCGACATGATCAGGGCCGCCTGACCTTTCAAGTCATTGGTCGGACCACGTTTGATGTTTCTCCTGCTCTGCGTCTTGAAGGCCGGCATTCCGATGGGAAAAAGTCTTATCTGGTAAGACCAATTGTGCGATTTGGTCTTTCCCTGTCGCGAGCCTGCCCTTAGGATAAGGCCATTATTTCGCGATCCGAAATGTTGGCCAGCAAGGGAGGAACCGGCATGGCAGGCAAGAAGATATTGATGCTCGTTGGCGAGTTCAGCGAGGAGTATGAGATTTTCGTATTTGAACAGGCCATGCATGCGGTTGGCCATACGGTGCACGTCGTCTGCCCCGACAAGAAGGCCGGCGACATACTGAAGACCTCGCTGCACGATTTCGAAGGCCACCAGACCTATACGGAAAAGCTCGGCCACGACTACATCCTGAACAAGACGTTTTCCGATGTCGACCCGGCGCAATACGATGCCGTCTACGCCGCCGGCGGGCGCGGTCCCGAATATATCCGCATCGACAAAAGGGTGCAGGCGCTGGTCAGGCATTTCCACGAGACCGGCAAGCCGATCTTCACCATCTGCCATGGCGTGCAGATCCTGATCGCGGTCGATGGCGTGGTGCGCGGCCGGGAAGTCGCGGCGCTGCAATATTGCGAGCCGGAAGTGACGTTGGCCGGAGGCATCTACATCGATGTCGCGCCGACCGGCGCCCATGTCGATGGCAATCTGGTGTCGGCCAAGGGTTGGCCTGGCCTCGCCGCCTTCATGCGCGAATGCCTGAAGGTGCTCGGCACGGAGATCCGCGATGGCAAGGCGCTGATGCGCGACGAGCGCAAGACTGCTTAAGCAGCTTCCGGAGAAAATACCGCCGCGCCTCTGGCGCGGTGGATGATTTCAGGCGGTGGCGCGCGCTTCGCGAAACGAGATCAGCTTGCGGCTTTTCTCGTCCCACAGCGCCAGCTTGACGCAGCGCAGGCTGTCGAGCAGCGTGACGCGGCCAATGCTGCGCAGTTCCGGATAGTCGCGCAGCACTTCCTGCAGCCTGTAGCCCGGCACCTTGGCCGAGAGATGGTGGACGTGGTGGACGCCGATATTGCCGGTGAACCAGTTCAGCACCGGCGGCAGGTCGTAATAGGACGAGCCGTGCAGCGCGGCACGCTGGAACTCCCACTCTTCGTCGTTCGCCCATTCCGTCTCCTCGAACTGGTGCTGGACGTAGAACAGCCAGATGCCGGCCGAACCGGCGAGGACAACGATCGGCAGATGGACAACCAGGAAAGCGCCGGGACCGATCCACCAGATGAGCAGAGCCGCGGCAATCGCAATGGCGAGATTCGTCGTCATCGACGATACCCAGGGCGTCAAGCCGCCGCGCATCATGCCGATCGGCAGCCGCTGCTCGAAGATGAACAGCCAGATCGGCCCGAGGCCGAACATCACCAGCGGATGGCGGTAAAGACGATAGGCAAGGCGTCCCCGCCATGACAGCTGCCGGTATTCGGCAACCGTCAGCGTCCTGATATCGCCCATGCCGCGCTCGTCGAGATTGCCGGCGCTGGCGTGATGCGTCGCATGGGCGCGCCGCCAGCAATCATAAGGCGTCAGCGTCAGCACGCCGAGCGCTCGGCCGATCCAGTCGTCGGCGGTGCGGTTGGCGAAGAAGGAGCCGTGGCCGCAATCGTGCTGGATCATGAAGATCCGCACCAGGAAGCCGGCGGCGGGAAGGATGAGGATCAGGCCCCACCAGTGGCCGTAGGAATAGGCGGCCGAAGAGAGCGCCCACAGCGTGACGAAAGGAATGAGGGTGATGGCCAGTTCGAGGGCGCTACGCCGCCGGTCGGGCTTCTTGTAGCGCGCCAGAATCTTCAACCAGGCGCGCTTGCTGTTGGCCGCCGTCTCGGGGGAAATCATGTTCATCAGGAAGCATAGGTGTGGCTTGCCGCTGCCGCAAGGCATGGCTCACGCAAAATTACTGCGCGTAATTGTCGCGCGATTGCGTCCCTATTGCCGGCGTCGGTCGCCTGCCACGCTGGCTTCTATGCCGTCCAGACGGTCGAGCAGGTTCCGAAAATGCTCCGGAATGTCGGCCTCGGTACTGAATGCCGGCAAGCTGCGCAGGAAGCGCTTCGTTGCCTCGGTGCCGAACTGGCGCCTGATATCGGCGGCGAGCTCTTCGCTCCTGTTGCCGTTGTTGCCTGTCATTGACCCAAAAATCCTGTGTTGGCTTCGAAACTCCTCCGGCCACGGAATGGTTCCCCCATGGCGGGGTATTGGCAAGCAAAGCCGGCGATCACGGTAAAATTTGAATTAATTTCGAAAGATATTTGCGATCCGTGCCAATTCCTCCGAACGGTTCCAAGCATCGCTTGCCCCTTGATTTTTGACCGCCAAACCTCGATATCGAGCGCAAATCCAAACCATTCGAATGACGGGAAACGGCGATGAGCGACCAGGCAAAAGACGAACGCGCGCCCGAGGATATCGAAACGAACGAGGCCGAGCGTGCGCAAGGCGGCGTCGACGGCGACTATGAAGCGCTGGTGCGGCTGCTGAAGGAAAACGAGGAACTGAAGGACCGCGCGCTGCGCGTCGCGGCCGAAATGGAGAATCTGCGCCGCCGCACCGCGCGCGACGTGCACGATGCGCGCGCCTATGCGGTGGCCAATTTCGCCCGCGACATGCTGTCGGTGTCGGACAATCTGCGCCGTGCGCTGGACGCCATCCCGGCCGAGGCCAAGGCAGCCGGCGACGCCGGCTTCAAGGCGCTGATCGACGGTGTCGAGATCACCGAGCGCGCCATGCTGTCGACGCTGGAGCGGCATGGGGTGAAGAAGCTCGAGCCGGAAGGCGAGAAGTTCGACCCGAATTTCCACCAGGCGATGTTCGAGGTGCCCAATCCCGACGTGCCAGCCAACACCGTGGTCCAGGTCGTACAGCCGGGCTATTCAATCGGCGAACGGGTGCTGCGGCCAGCCATGGTCGGCGTCGCCAAGGGCGGCCCCAAGATCGCGGCCGCCGAGGCGCCGGTCGAGCCGGGCCCGGTGAATGAGCAGGCTGAGAAGGACGCTTGAGAGAGCGAGTAGCGAATAGGGAGTAGCGAGTAGGGACTGATACTAATCTGCGGCTTCGTGCTATTCCCCTACTCACTATTCGTTACTCACTATTCGCCCAGCCCATGAATCCCATCGACCTCCTCGACTACGCCGGCGTCGCTGTCTTTGCTGCGACCGGGGCACTTGCTGCCTCGCGCAAGCAGCTCGACATTATCGGCTTCCTGTTCCTGGCCAGCGTCACCGGCATCGGCGGCGGCACGCTGCGCGACGTCATCCTCAACCTGCCCGTCTTTTGGGTCGCCAATACCGGCTATGTGCTGGTCTGCGCAGTGGTTGCGGTGCTGGTCTTCTTTATCGCCCACCGCGTCGAATCCCGCTGGAAATGGCTGCTCTGGCTCGACGCCATCGGATTGGCAGCCTTTTCCGTGATGGGCGCGGCCAAAGGGCTGGCGATTACCGGCTCGCCGGTCGTATCCGTCGTTATGGGCGTGCTGACCGCCACATTCGGCGGCATCCTGCGCGATCTGCTGGCGGGCGAGCCATCGGTGCTGCTGAGGCCCGAAATCTACGTCACGGCGGCGCTTGCGGGTGCCGGCCTCTACACGCTTGGCGACCTCGCCGGACTGCCACCGCTCGCCTCTGATATCGCCGGTTTCGTCGCGGCGTTCCTGGTGCGCGGCGGCGCGCTCAAGTTCGGCTGGACGTTTCCGTCCTACAAGAGCCGCCCGGGGCGGCGGCCGGAGGATATTCCGTGAGAGAGGGAATAGTGAGTAGGGAATAGAGAGTAGGGAATAGGCAGTAGTGAAGGGGATCGACAATCCGCAGCGTGGTGGGAGATTTCCCCTACTCACTACTGACTAATCCCTACTCACTAAATATCACGCCGCAAAGCGCTGGGCTTCCCCGCCATAGTAATTCACGTAGCGGGCGCCGATTTCCTTGACCGGCATCACCACGAACACATCGACGGTGGAGAATTCGCGGTCGATGACGCAGCCGTCGCCGATGCGGGCGCCGACGCGCAGATAGCCCTTGACCAGCGGCGGCATGGCCGCAATCGCTGCCTTGGCGTTGACCGCCTCGATCGGCATCAGGTCCATCGAGCAATAGCGTCCGGAGACCGCCCGCACATCCCAAGCCGAATTGGTGCGGCAGTGATGGGCAAGGTAGGTGAGCGCCTCGGCATGCGCCGCCGGCACCGTGCCGTGGAACGAGGCGCAGCCGGTCATCACGCCGATCTCATAGTGTTTGATGTAGGCCCAGATGCCTTGCCACAGCGCCTCGATGGTGCGCTTGGAGCGGTATTCCTTAAGGACGCAGGAGCGGCCGAGCTCAAGGAAGCGCTGGCCGGGATGCCGGGCAATCAGCTTGGTCAGCTCGAATTCGCCTTCGGAATAGAAGCCGCCGGCGGTCGCGGCGATCTCTTGCCGCAGCAACCGATAAGTGCCGACGATGCGGCGGTGCTCGGGGCCTGAGATCGAGGTGTCCAGCACCAGCAGATGGTCGCAGAGCGGGTCGAAACGGTCGGCGTCGCGCCGGTCCTGCGCCTGGAACAGGTCCTTTCTGGCGCCAAGCTCGTCATAGAATACCCGGTAGCGCACTTCCTGTGCGGCAGCGATCTCGGCCTCGTTGCGGGCAAGCCGTACTTCGAGATTGCCGATCCGGCCCAGCGGTGCGCCTGTTGCGACGGCATCGGCGTTACGCGCGGCGAGCAAAGCGCCGCCTGCGTTGGGCCGAGTGTCACATTCCGGCATAACTGTATGCACGAGTGATTCTCCTTCGAGCCATCCCTCTTGGCACGGGGATACGGTGTAGGTGCAACAGGATTGTGACAGTACCGTGATACGCCGCTGCGGGCAATACTTCGTCGGCTGGCGAAAACCCTCAACCGGCTACCTTACGGGATGGCCGAGAGCATCCCCAGGCGGCCTCAGGCGGCCACCTGGCCTTCGACGGCATGGACCAGTGCCTCGGGGTCCAGCGGCTTGGTGACGAAGCCGCTGGCCCCATGCGCGAGCACTGTGTGGCGTGTCTTTTCCTGGCTGTCGGCCGAAAGCACCATGATCGGAACCGGTGGCACGGCCATTTCTTCCTCGTGGCGGCGGATGGCGGCGATTGCGTCCAGCCCGTCCATCACCGGCATGTGCAGATCCATCAGTACCACGTCGAAACGGTGTTTCATCCCGGCTTCGGTGATCGCCTCGACGGCCGCCTTGCCGTTGCCGACCACCTTCACGCGGTGGCCCGCCTTCAAAAGCGTGGCGCGGGCCAGCATGGCGTTGATGTCGTTGTCTTCGGCGATCAGCACCGACAGGCCATGCTGGCGCGCGCCAGCGGCGCGAAGCGACGACGCGCCGCTTTTTTCCGGCTTCTTGGGCAGGGGTAAAGCAGGAGCGTGGCTGGTCAGCAGCACCCGCAGCAGCGTTTCGCCGCGCACCGGCCTTGCCAGGAAGGTGGCGTAGCCGCTGGCGCGGAATTCGCCAAGCATGCCGCGGTCGGTCGGCGCGATCAGCGTGATCGCCTCGCAATCGGCAAAGCCGCCCTGGCGCAGGCGCTTGAGCAGTCTGCCGTCGCTGTCTTCCATGGCGGCATCGATCAACAGCGCGTCGCAATGTTCGGTAAGGGGCGCCGCCTGGGAAGCGGTCGCGGCGACCTCGACGGCGCCGCCATGGGCGCGGATGGTGCGGGCGATGGCGTCGGCCTCGACGGCGTTCTTCGACACGATCACGGCACGCCGGCCGGCAAGGATGTTCTGCCGGTTCTGCGGCGCTTCGGTTGCCCCTGTGGCCGGGAGCTCGAAGACGAATTCCGATCCCTCGCCGAGCCGGCTCGACACCGAAATGGCGCCGCCCATGGCGGTGACCAGTCGTCTCGATATGGCAAGGCCGAGGCCGGCGCCGCCATGGGTGCGGGTCGAGGTGCCGTCGGACTGTTCGAATTCCTCGAAGATGCGCTCCATGTCCTCTTCGCGCAGGCCAGGGCCGGTGTCGGCGACGGTGAAGCAGATGCGGTCGCTGGTCTCGGTGCGGGCCCGTGCAACCGAAACCAGCACGCCGCCGGTGTCGGTGAACTTGATCGCATTGCCGATCAGGTTGAGCAGCACCTGCCTGACTCGTCCCGGATCGGCCATGATCATCTGCGGCACGTCGGGCTCGACATGACAGCCAAGGCCGATGTTCTTGGCGAAGGCTTTCGCCGCCATCAGTTCAATGATGTTGTCGGCAATCTCGCGCAGCGATGTCGGCTGCGGCTCCGGGTCGAAGCGGCCGGCCTCGATCTTGGAATAATCGAGCAGGTCTTCGATGAGCGCCAAAAGGGCGCTGGCCGAGGTCGAGACGGCGCCGACATAGGTGCGCTGCTCGGGCGACAGGTTGGTGTCGGCCAGAAGCTTGGCCATGCCCATGATGCCGTTCATCGGCGTGCGAATCTCATGGCTGACGGTGGCGAGGAAGCGCGACTTGGCCTGGCTGGCGTATTCTGCACGCTCGCGCGCGGTAATCAGAGAGGATTCGGCGCGTTTGCGGGCGGTGATGTCGCGGGCAATCGCCCGGTGCGAAACGGCGCCCGAGTCCTTGTCGCGCACCGACAGTTCGATCCAAGAGAACCAGCGCGGACCGCTCGGTGTGCGGATGGAGACGTCGGTGGAACTCAGGCATTCGTGATCTGAAAAGGCGGCGTCGGGAACGATACCGACATCGATGCCCAGGTCAGCCAGCGTCCTGCCGGCAAGGTCGCGCTGATCGGTTCCGACGAGGCCGGCGAAAACCTTATTGGCATAGACGATGTGGCCGTCGCGGTCGCGGTGGACGACGAGATCGCCGAGCGCATCGATCAAGCCGCGAAAACGCTCCTCGCTCTCCTGCATTTCCCACATGCGGTCGGCCAGCGTCTCGATCTCGGCGCGGCTGCGGGCGGCGGTTTCGTCGAGCAAGGCCGTCGCGCGATGAACGGAGCGGCGGCTGCGCAGGTGCATAGCGACGCCGGCGAGCCCGATCGCCAGCAGGCCGAGCGTGATGAAGATTGGCGCGCCGCTGAGGTGGGACAGGCCCGCCAGGGCGACACTGGCGACGACCGTCAGGAACAGCAGGCCCTCGTGCGTGGCGCGCGGAAAATCCGGCGCCAGCGGTGGTGGGGCAACAAGCAGCCGCTTGGGCGTCGCCGGGCTCGGCCCGGCGACGCTCTCGGCACGGTTCTTCTCTTTCCTGGCGGACTCCGCGATCATGCGGAAATCCTTGCCAGACATAGATTATGGAAAAGCGCGGCGGATCGTTCGAATTTTAGCGGTCATGCATTTTTGCCGCCGTTCCGGTGGCTTCGGGGTCTCACATATCCACGACCACGCGACCCCTGATCTTGCCGTCGACGATGTCGTGGGCGGCGGCGATGATGCCGTCGAAGCCGATGGTCGTCGACAGGCTGGCGAGCTTTCCCAGGTCGAGATCGGTGCCGATGCGGCGCCATGCTTCCAGTCGCACGGCCTTGGGCGCCATCACCGAATCGATGCCGAGCAGCGAGACGCCGCGCAGGATGAACGGGGCGACACTCGACGGCAGGTCCATACCGCCGGCCAGGCCGCAGGCGGTGACCGCGCCGCCATAGGCGGTCATCGACAGCACATTGGCCAGCGTATGGCTGCCGACGGCATCGATGCCGCCGGCCCAGCGCTCCTTGGCCAGCGGCTTGGCCGGCAGGGAGAGTTCCTCGCGCGAAATCACTTCGGCGGCACCGAGGTCGATCAGATAGGGGCTCTCGGCGTTGCGGCCGGTGGAGGCGATGACGTGGTAGCCGAGGCTGGACAGGATCGAGACCGCGACCGAGCCGACGCCGCCGGCTGCCCCCGTCACCACCACCGGGCCGCGATCCGGCAGGATGCCGTGCCGCTCCAGCGCCATCACGCTCAGCATGGCCGTATACCCAGCGGTGCCGACCGCCATTGCGTTGTGGGCGCTGATGCCGTCGGGCAGCGGCACCAGCCAGTCGCCCTTGACGCGGGCGCGCCCGGCATAGGCGCCGAAATGCGTTTCGCCGACGCCCCAGCCGTTGAGGATGACCTTGTCGCCCTTGCGCCAGTCGGCATGCGACGACGAGAGAACGGTACCGGCGAAATCGATGCCCGGCACCAGCGGCCAGCGGCGGATCACCGGCGCCTTGCCAGATATGGCGAGCCCATCCTTGTAATTGACCGTCGTCGCTTCGACAGCGACGGTGACATCGCCTTCCATCAGATCGGCTTCGGTGAAGTCGACAATCTCGACCGATTGCTTCTTTTCGGCATCGCGCGAAACGAGGAGGGCTTTGAACGTCTCGGACACTTTTTTCTCCTCGGGCGAGCAGCTGCGAAGACTGGCAAAACTGGCCGAACTGTGCGGCGACGGTCCGGCGAGGTCAATTGGTCAAAAGAGTCGGGCGTTCAAGCGTCGGGACTTTGCGGCTTAGCCTCGCGCCGCCAGCCGATGAGTTCGTCGAAGACGACCAGCACGGCGCCGACCGAGATGCAGGCGTCGGCGAGGTTGAAGATGGCGAAGGACCAAGTCTGCGTGTGGAACAGGATGTAGTCGATGACGTGGCCATACGTAGCGCGGTCGACGAGATTGCCGAGCGCGCCGCCGACGATCAGCGCGAAGCCGATGCGGGCAAGCACATGGCCGGGCGGCGTACGCGTCGCGAGATATAGCACGAAAGCGACGACGAGAACCGCAATCACCACCAGGCCGGTGTCGCCGAAGGACTCGAACATCGAGAAGGCAATGCCGGTGTTGAAGGTGCGAAACAGCGCCAGGAACGGTACCAGATCAATCTTCTCCTGAAAGGCGAGGCTGGTCTCGACCAGATATTTTATCCACTGATCGAGCGCAAAGGCGACGATGGCCAGCAGGACGTAGGGGGACCATGATTTCACGGTTTGGTATCCTCGGGGGCAAGCTTCAGGGCGCCGCGGCGGATCTCGAACAGCATGACGCCAGTGGCGACCGCCAGGTTAAGCGAATCGGCGCGGCCGGCCTGCGGAATCCGGAGCAGCCGGTCGCAGCTTTCGGCCAGACTATCGGGCAGGCCCTGCTGCTCGTTGCCCATCATCAGCAGCACCGGGCCTCGGGAGAAATCGACCGAGCGGTAATCGACCGCACCCTTGAGATGGGTGCCGACGACGAGGCCTGAAAAGCTGTTTCGCCAGGCCAGGAACGCTTCCGGCGTGGCCCTGGTTACCGGCACCGCGAAGATCGAGCCCATGGTGGCGCGGACGGTTTCGACGGAAAACGGATCGGTGGTCTCGCCGACCAGGATGACGCCTTTGGCGCCGACGGCATCGACAGTGCGGATGACAGTGCCGAGATTGCCGGGATCGCGCACCCGGTCGAGAGCCACCCAGACGTCACCGTCATGAGCGCGGATGTCCTTCAGCGGCAGCATCTTCTGGGCGAAGACGCCGACCACCATTTGCGGGTTGTCGCGGCGGGTGATGGCGACCAGCACTTTTTCCGACACTTCGAGCACCGTGCCGCCGGCGGCAACCGTGCGCGCCGCCACCTTCTCGACGGCCGCGTTGCCGCGCCCGGCCTTGCCGAAAACCAGCGTCCTGATCGACCAGCCGAGGTCGAGCGCGTCGATCACCAGCTTCAGCCCTTCGGCCATGAAGGCGTTCTGCTGATCGCGGAATTTCTTCTGCGCCAGTGCCTTGATGTCCTTGATCAGCGGGTTGGCGAGGCTGGTGACTTCCTTCACCTGCCCCGGCGCACCGGCGTGCCGCTCATTCATTGAAAACTCCGGGGCATTCAGGTTTCCCGGGCATTCAGGCCACCCAGCGTGAAAACAGCGACGTCGACAGCGCCCGCCCAGCGGATTGCTCGCGGATGATCAGTTCGCCTGACTCAACCGTGCCGCCCATGCCGGCAAAGGTGTCGCGCATCAAGGCATGGATGGCGAAGAAGGAGGCACGGATCGAATAGGCGGTCAGCACCATGGCCAGCGGTTTCGGCGTCAGGATCGCGCGGCAGAGGTCGGTCAGCCCAGGCAGATCCTCGAACAATAGCCAGACCTCGCCCTTGGGGCCGCGGCCATACGCCGGCGGGTCGAACAGGATGATGTCGTAGCGGCTGCCGCGGCGCTCCTCGCGCTCGGCGAATTTCACTGCGTCATCGACGATCCAGCGGATCGGCTTCGAGCCAAGGCCGGCCATTTCCTGGTTTTCACGCGCCCAGCCGATCGCCTTCTTCGACGCATCGACATGGGTAACCTCCGCGCCCGCGCGGGCGGCCACCAGAGACGCGAGCCCAGTGTAGCCGAACAGGTTCAGCACCTTGACCGGGCGCTTCGCCGCCGCGATCAGCCCTGCCATGTGGTCCCAGTGCGAAGCCTGCTCGGGGAACACGCCGACATGGCGAAACGAGGTAAAGCGGCCGAGATAGTCGATGCCGTCATGCTTCATCGGCCAGGTCTCGCCGAGCGGCGTTTTGGGAAAGCGCCAGCGGCCGATGCCTTCTTCGTCGGTGTCGCCGGTGAAGATGGCGTCGGCGCGGTCCCAGTCCCTCGCCGGCAGGGCCCTTTGCCAGATCGCCTGACCCTCCGGCCGCACGATGCGGTAGGGCCCGTATTGTTCGAGTTTTTCGCCGGCGCCGCTGTCGAGCAACGCATAATCCTGATTGGGCGCCACTTCCAGGATCACCGGCAGGCGTTCGGCGGGCAGGGCGCCATCGCGGCGCGCCAGGATGCGAGGCGCCGGCTTGGGATCAGACCGGTCGTCCGGTTTTGTTTCGTTGCGCTGCGGTTTGGCTTCCGATCGGACTGTGTCCGGCCGCGGCCGCGCATGTTCGGCCCTGCCCTTTGCGGGCGGACGGTTGTCGCGGCGTTTGTCGCGAAAAGACTTCAAGCAGGAGCGTCTCCGGAGGCGGCAGGCCGCTTTTGACATAGGGTCACCGGCTGCGCAAACAAAATGGTCCAGCATACCGAATGTCTGAGGTGGTGGACCTCCCTTGAGGAAACAGGCAAATCTGGGATCATGTCCCGTTCCGAACGCCTGCTCGACCTGATCCAGACCCTGCGCCGGCATCGCCGGCCGGTCAGCGGGCGCACGCTTGCCGGCGAGATGGGTGTTTCGATTCGCACGCTTTACCGCGATATCGCCACGCTGCAGGGGCAGGGCGCGCCGATCGAGGGCGAGGCGGGGCTGGGCTATGTGCTGAAGCCCGGCTTCATGCTGCCGCCGCTGATGTTCACCGACGAAGAGATCGAGGCCATTGTGCTCGGATCGCGTTGGGTTGCCAGACAACCGGACAAGCGGCTGTCTGAAGCAGCCATCGATGCGCTGGCCAAGATCGCCGCCGTCCTGCCGGACGATTTGCGCGAGGATCTCGATGCCACCGCGCTCTTGGTCGGGCCACGCAGCGATTTGGTCGAAAGCATCGACCTCGGCGTGGTGCGCCAGGCGATCCGCGACGAGCGAAAACTCGGCTTTCTCTATCGTGACGCCGGCGGCGCCGCGTCCCAGCGCTTGGTCTGGCCGTTTGCGCTCGGCTTCTTCGACAAGGTGCGGGTGGTGGCGGCCTGGTGCGAGACGCGGCAGGATTTCCGCCATTTTCGCGCCGACCGCATGTCCGATCTCAACACCACCGCTATCCGCTATCCGCGTCGTCGGCAGGTGCTGCTGAAGGAATGGCGGGTGATGATGGATGCGTCGAAGCGCCAAACCGACGCGTGATTTTTTAAACGCTTTTGAAATCGATGCTGCCAGAAATTGACAGTAGCGCCGTCTATGCTCTTCCCATCGAAACCCTTGGAGAGCGGACATGCACACCCCCAATTTCGTCATCCTCTATGTCGACAGCCCGGAGCGGAGCGGCGCCTTCTACAGCGCGCTCCTCGGACGCCAGCCGGTGGAGGCGTCGCCGACCTTCGTGCTGTTCGTTCTCGACAAGGGCTTCAAGCTCGGCCTCTGGTCGCGCCATACCGTGGAGCCGGCGGCCGCCGCGACGGGCGGAGGCGGCGAACTTGTGCTGGCAGTCGAAAACGCGGCAGAGGTGGACGCCACGCATGCGGATTGGGCGAGCCGCGGCCTCGACATGCTGCAGGTGCCCACTGATCTGGATTTCGGCCGCACCTTCGTTGCTCTCGATCCGGACAACCATCGCCTGCGTGTCTATTGGCCGTTCGAAGGAGCCCAGGGATGACCGCCCATTGGATCGCTGTGGCTTCCGCCCAACATGTTCGACGCGGCCGCGCTGACGGCTTCATGCAGGTCAACCACGGTAGGGCGGCGCCGCTGCGCCGAATCAAGCCCGGCGACGGTGTGGTCTATTATTCGTCGAGCACCGTGCTCGGCGAGAAGGACGGGCTGCAGGCCTTTACCGCCATCGGCACGGTGCGCGACGGCGAACCTTATCAGGGCGAGATGGGCGGCGGCTTCGCGCCGTTCCGGCGCGACGTTGCTTGGTCGAACGGGGCGGAAGCGCCGGTCAAGCCGCTGCTCGATAAGCTTGATTTCACCAAGGGCAAGTTGAACTGGGGTTATCAGCTGCGCTTTGGCCTGTTCGAGATCGGCCAGCACGATTTCCTGCTTATCGCGCAGGCGATGGACGTCAAAATCGCCGAGGCGGCGTGAGGCGCCAAGCCATCAGCAGGCTTGTCCGACAACAATACAATGGTGGTCTGAACCGCCGCACTTGTTCAAAGGAAAATAGTATGGACTTCGTCTCGATCCGCATCATTACCGACCAGATCAAGCCTCTGGTGGCCTTCTACGAGGCCATCACCGGCCTGACCGCGACCTGGTTCACGCCGGATTTCGCGGAACTGGCCACCGCTTCCTGCACACTGGCGATCGGCAGCACGCGCACGCTGGCGCTGTTCGGGGTGGATGTAGCGCAGCCGGCCGCCAATCGCTCAGCGATCATCGAGTTTCGTGTCGGCGATGTCGATGCGGAGTACAGCAGGCTGGCGAACGTCATCGGCGGCTTCGTACAGACGCCGACGACGATGCCATGGGGCAACAGATCGCTGCTGCTGCGCGATCCCGATGGCAATCTGGTGAACTTCTTCACCCCGGTCAGCGCGGAAGCGATCCGGAAGTTCGACCGCAAGGCTGGTGCCGTGGCGCCGGCACGGCCAGACGCTACGACTTGAGCGCGTTGTAGACGGCAATCCCGGCGGCGAGATCCTCGAGCGCGGCGCCGACCGATTTGAACAGCGTGATCTCACTGGGGCTCTGCCGGCCCTTTTTCTCGCCGCGCGCCAGTTCGTGCAGATCGGCGACGATAGCCTCCGGTTTCAGCACGCCGGAGGCGAGCGGCTGGACGATGTCGCCGGCTTCCTTGGTGGCGCCGGCGCGGGTGTCGACATAGACGCGGGCACGAGTGATCGCGTCGTCATCGCTTTCGCGCATCGTCGGCGTGAAGCCGCCGACCAGATCGACATGCGCGCCTGCTTTCAGCCGCGCGCCTTTGACCAGTGGTGTCGTCGTGATCGTCGCCGAGGAGACGATGTCGGCTTCGGCAAGCTCGGCATCGAGATCGCTTGCGGCTTCGGCGTTGAAACCATCCCCGCGCAAATCAGCCGCGACCTTTTCGGCATTGGCCGGCGTGCGGTTCCAGATGCGGATGGTCTTGATCGGCCGCACTGCCGAATGCGCCTTGGCCAGGAACGGCGATAGCGCACCGGCGCCGACCACCAGGAGCCGCGAGGCGTCCTCGCGGGCGAGATAGGATGCGGCCAGCGCCGAGGCGCAAGCGGTGCGCCACTGTGTCAGCCGCTGGCCGTCGATCAGCGCTTCGGGCTCGCCGGTGGCGCCGTTGAGCAAGAGGTAGAGGCCCATCACCGCCGGCTTGCCGATGGCGTTGTTGTCGGGCGATACGGTGACGATCTTGACGCCGATATGGCCGCCCGCCGATGTGCCGGCGGCATTGAAGTCGGTCCAGGCCGGCATCAGAAGCAGGGTGGAAGCCGCACCGTCGGGCCGCTCGACCGCATGGTGATGGCGGACCGGCTGCACGGCGCCGTCGCGGAAGGCCGCGCGCAATGTCTCGACCAGCCCTGGAAAGGTCAGCGCCTGGTCGACAGCGTCGGCCGAAATGGTCAGCATGCAAAACTCCGCGAAGATAAAAGCGCTGGCTCAGGCCGTTGGCTTCGGCAGCGCCGTCTCTGGGGCAGAGCCTTGCGGCGCGGCCGGCACACGGCTGACCGCCTGACGCAAATTCTCGGCCTCGACACCGCGCTGGCGCGCCAGCTTGCGGTAGCGGCCCTGCTTGACCCATGTCGCCAGGCTGCCGATGACCATGCCGATGGCCAGTGCCGCGAACAGGAAGATGAACAGCGGCAAGTTCAGCGTCAGCTTCGGGTTGCCGGGGTTGAACGGGTCAAGCGTGAAGGCGACCAGCTCGCGGTTGGCGACGGCCAGCGCAATCAGGATGACAGCCAGCGGCACGAAGACCACGATAAGTATGAAGCGGTTGAACATGGAGATTCCCTGGGAAGGCAGAGCCTTGAGAAGGCCGACGCGTCACGTCCGCGCTTATTTGCCGCCGTTCAGCCTTTCACGCAATTCCTTGCCGGTCTTGAAGAACGGCACCCACTTCTCCTCGACCTCGACGGATTCGCCGGTGCGCGGGTTGCGGCCGGTCCGGGCCGGGCGATTTTTCACCGAAAAAGCGCCGAAGCCGCGCAACTCGACCCGGTTGCCTTCGGCAAGGGCATCGGTGATCTCGTCGAATATCGCCCCCACGATGTTTTCGACGTCGCGCAGGAAAAGATGCGGGTTGCGCGTGGCAATGATCTGTACAAGCTCGGATTTGATCATCAGAAAGGTCCCCGTGAAAGCGCTGCGGTCAAATTATCAGGATGATTTTATTTGCTTTTTTACTCGCCCCAAACGGCAGATCAAGGGTGCCAGACGGAAACGAGACCGTCAAGAAACAAGCGATCCGCGCCAATTTCGTGAAGGACGTCGCTGCCGGCGTCCGACAGGCCGAGCGCGCTGCCGACGCTGCGCGCTATTGCCTTCGAGAACAGGAAGCCGCCACGCCGTTCGGTGTCCTTCCATTCCACCACCTTGAGCTTTGCGTCGACGCCCTTGGTCGCCAGCCAGTCGATGGCCACGCTTTCGCCGCCGACAGCGTCGATCAGGCCGTTGGCAAGGCCCTGGCGGCCGGTGAAGATCGAACCGTCGGCCAGGACGAGTGCCTGCTCGCGGGTCATCTTGCGGCGCTCGGCGACGATGCCGACGAACCAGTCATAGCTGTCGAGGATGAGCTTGCGGACCATGGCGCGCTCGTCGTCATTGGTCGGCTTGAAGGGTGAGGGCGCGGCTTTCAGCGGCGAGGATTTCACCTCTTCGAGCTTGATGCCGACCTTGTCCATCAGGCCGCTGAGATCGGGATACTGGATCAGCACGCCGATCGAGCCGACGATCGAGGTCTTGCGAGCGACGATATGGTCGCTGGCGCTGGCGATCATGTAGCCGGCCGACGCTGCCAGCGTGCCGACCTCTGCCACCACCGGCTTGTCGGCGGCGAGCTTACGCACCTCCTCGTAGATCGATTCGCCGCCGACCGTGGTCCCGCCGGGCGAATCGATGGCCAGGATGACGCCCTTGACCTGCGAGGACGTGCGGATGGTCTCCAGCCGCTTGATCAGTTCCTCGTCCTCGGTGATGGTGCCTTCGATCCTGACCTTGGCGATGTGGTCGACGGAAGTACCGCCAATGTCTTCGCCATAAAACCAGCTTGCAAGCGCAACCACCCCGAGCGCCACGATGACGATGGCCGCGCCGCGCCAGAAGGTCAGCTTGCGCCGCAAGCGGCGGCGGTCGATCAGGTCGTCGGCTCTCAGTGCCATGGTCTGCCTCATGGTCGGTGGGAAGCGATGCTTTTAAAGCAAGCATCCGCGCCCGGCTACCTCTTCCTCACGGGCCTGCGACGAAGCGACCGTCACGGCCGCCAGCATTTCAGGAAATAATTACGCGGCGCGTCCGTTTCTGCTATGAAGTGCCGAAACTGTGTCGCCTGAATTCCGTCTGTAAAACAGCGGCCGTCACATTTTTGCGGTTTTCCTCCGCTTGTGCTTGCTTGCGGGGGCCGGCAACCCACCTATAGCAGGTGTTTTGGCGGACAAGGGTTTATTAGAAGACAGTCATGCTAGCGCGATCGAACGAAACGACCAACGCCGATGCGGCCTTGGCGCACACGGCGCCAGCGAGCACGCGCGGCGACGCCTTCGACCGTGCCCAGCGCCATTCGCGCCGCGTGCGCGTGCTGAAGTTCGCAGTGCCGCTGCTTGCCGCTGGCATCGCGGTTGCCTTTCCGGTCTATTCCTATCTCGCAGCGCCGGTCTCGATCTCGATACAGGCCGACGGCACCGCCTATTCCGATGGCAAGCTGGTGATGGCTAACCCCAAGCTGAACGGCTTCACCAAGGGCAAGCTGCCCTATTCGCTGACGGCGCTGCGCGCCATCCAGGACGTCGGCAAGCAGGACATCATCGAACTCGAAGGCATCCATGCCAAACTGCCGCTGACGGCCGACAATGTGGCAACGGTCGAGGCCAAGCGCGGCATCTACAACCGAAACGCCAACACGATGGACATGACCAGCGACGTCACCGTAACCACCACCGACGGTGTCGAGGCGAAGTTCAAATCGGTCTTCCTCGATATGGGCAAAGGCTCTATGAAGACAGGTGATCCGGTCGATGTCAGCCGTGATGGTTCGCGGATCACGGCGGGTTCGATGGCGGTCGAGGAAAACGGCAAGGTTGTCGTGTTCGAAAACAAGGTAAGCGTCCACATCGATCCGGCCACTATGAAGGCGGCAGAGGCAAAGAGCGGAGAATCGAATGCGTCCCAGTAATTCGGCACGGCTTGTCGCCGCAGCTTCGGCCTTGCTGTTGCTGGGCATGGCGCCGTGCTGGGCTCAGTCCAGCGCCAGCAGCCAGTCCGGGCTCAAATTGTCGGGTGACCAGCCGATCCAGATCGAGAGCGACAAGCTCGAGGTCCGCCAGGCCGACAGCATGGCGCTGTTCAGCGGCAACGTCACCGTTACGCAAGGGCCGACTTTGCTCAAGGCTGGCAGCATGGAGGTCTACTACGTCAAGGACCCAAATGCCGCCAAGGGTGCGGCCGCCGGCGCGTCTGCGATGACAGGTTCGGCTAACATCGATCACCTGGTGGTCAAGAACAAGGTCTACATGAAGTCGAATGACCAGATTGCCACTGGCGACAACGCCACGTTCGACATGAAGACGCAGGTTCTGGTCCTATCAGGCAATGAAGTCGTGCTGTCCCAGGGCCCCAACGTGCTCAAGGGCTGCAAGCTCACCGTGCAGATGAAGAGTGGCCTGGCTCAGGTCGATGGTTGCGGCAAGCGCGTCATCATGTCGATGACGCCGCCGCCGAAATCCGAGGCGCCGAAGAACTGATGGCCGGCGTATCGTCGCTGCTGACCCGTCTTCCGGGACGGGCAGCCAGCAAAGTTGCCACACCCGACACAGTCACCGTCGAGTCCACGAAGTTCAAGGGCACCCTGATCGCCAAGGGTCTGACCAAGAGCTACAAGGGTCGCAAGGTGGTCAGCGGCGTCACCATCGGTGTGCGCGCCGGCGAGGCTGTCGGTCTGCTCGGCCCGAACGGCGCCGGCAAGACCACCTGTTTCTACATGGTCACAGGCCTTGTGCCGGTGGACGAAGGCACGATCGAGATCGACGGTTTCGACGTCACGTCGATGCCGATGTATCGCCGCGCCCGCCTCGGCATCGGCTATTTGCCGCAGGAAGCGTCGATCTTCCGTGGCCTCAATGTCGAGCAGAACATCCGCGCCGTGCTCGAAGTGGTCGAGAAGGATCGCAAGGTGCGCGAGCGCAATCTCGACGAACTGCTCGAGGAATTCCATATCAGCCATCTGCGCAAGTCGCCGTCCATGTCGCTGTCCGGCGGCGAGCGGCGGCGCCTGGAAATCGCCCGCGCCCTGGCGACGCGGCCGGCCTACATGCTGCTCGACGAGCCTTTCGCCGGCATCGACCCGATTGCGGTGGCCGACATCCAGCAGCTTGTGCGCCATCTGACGGCGCGCGGCATCGGCGTGCTCATCACCGACCACAATGTGCGCGAAACGCTCGGCCTCATCGACCGCGCCTACATCATCCATGCCGGCCAGGTGCTGACGCATGGTCGCGCCGACGAGGTGGTGGCGAACCCCGATGTGCGGCGGCTTTACCTCGGTGAGGGTTTTACGCTCTGAGCGTGAAATTTGTTTCCTGACGCTACTTTTTGCCGCCCCGCCGGGCCTTTTTCTCCGATTTGCGTGAGATAATGCTCCGGTAAGGGCCCTTTCGCCGCCATTCGCCTTGACAAGCAAAAGCTGGGCCAGTTTTTATGGAGGGTCGGAAAAATTCATTTTCCGGCAGCTTCTGATGTGTAGGCTTCCTGGTACAGAAGGGCGTTTGAAACCGAACCATGGCGCTGGCGGCGAAATTACAGCTACGACAATCCCAGTCGCTGGTGATGACGCCGCAGCTGATGCAGTCGATCAGGCTGCTGCAGCTCACCCATATCGAGCTCGACCACTTCATCGACGACGAGATCGAGCGCAATCCGTTGCTGGAGCGCGCCGAGCCCCAGGAAGATGCGGCAAGCGACCAGGTGCAGAAGGGCGACACCGCGCTTGAGCCTGCCGCCGATGGCGACTGGTTCGAGAGCGAGACGGTGTGGAGCGCCGAAGCGATCTCGGACAAGCTCGACAGCTCACTGGAGAACCTGTTTCCTGATGATCCCGGCACCAGCGAGCGGCTCGGTCCCGACCTGACGGCGCAGTGGAAGTCCGCCACCGGCAATGGTTCGTCCAGCTCGTCCGAAGGCTTCGACGTCGGCGACATGGCTGCCGCGGCAATCACGCTCCGCCAGCATGTCGGCGAGCAGATCGCGCTTGCCTTTGCCGATCCGGCCGCAAGGCTGATTGCCGGCGAACTGGCCGATGGCCTGGACGAGGCCGGTTATCTGCGCGCTGACCCTGTCGAGATCGCGAAACGGCTGGGCGCCGATGAGGCCATGGTGGCCAAGGTGCTGGTGGTCTGCCAGACATTCGAGCCGGTCGGCCTGTTTGCGCGCGACCTTGCCGAGTGCCTGTCGCTGCAGCTTGCCGTGCGCGATCGGCTCGATCCGGCGATGAAGACGCTGGTCGGCAACCTCGAACTCCTGGCGCGGCGCGATTTCCAGACACTGAAACGGCTTTGCGGGGTCGACGAGGAGGATCTCCTCGACATGCTGGCCGAAATCCGAGCGCTCGACCCGCGCCCGGGCACGGCTTTTTCGGGCGGCACCAGCGACGCCATCGTCGCCGATGTCGAGGTGCGCGCGGCCAATGACGGCAGCTGGACGGTAGAGCTCAATGCCGAGACGCTGCCGCGGGTTCTGGTCGACCACATCTATTTCGCCCAGGTCTCGCCGCAGGCCAAGAACCAGGCGGAGAAGGATTTCCTGGCCGAATGCCTGCAGAACGCCAATTGGCTGACGCGCAGCCTCGACCAGCGGGCAAAGACGATCCTGAAAGTGGCGTCGGAAATCGTGCGCCAGCAGGACGCTTTTCTCGTTCATGGCGTGCGTCACCTCAGGCCGCTCAACCTGCGCACGGTGGCCGATGCCATCGGCATGCACGAATCGACCGTCAGCCGGGTGACGGCCAACAAATACATGCTGACGCCGCGCGGCGTGTTCGAGCTGCGCTATTTCTTCACCGCCTCGATCGCGGCGTCGGGCGGCGGCGACGCGCATTCCTCGGAAGCGGTGCGCGACCGCATCAAGCAGCTGATCGACGAGGAAAAGCCCGCCGACGTGCTTTCCGATGACGCCATCGTCGACATGTTGAAGGAAAGCGGCGTCGATATCGCCAGACGCACCGTGGCCAAATACCGCGAAGGCATGAACATTCCCTCATCGGTGCAGCGGCGGCGTGAAAAGCGCGCGCTGGCCAGCGCCGGGCGCTAGTTCTGCTTGCCCGGCAGGGCTTTTGCTATAGCTGGATTTCCACAACTCCAGACCTTCATTGACAAGCTGCAATGAAGTGTCTAGAAGCCCGCCCGCATGAGACGGGCTTCTAGACCCGCATGCGGATGGTCCGTCACGATGAAGGCCACGGGACGGCCAAGAAGGCGGATTGTGATCAACCGGAAAGTTCGGATCTAAAATCGGCGCGAGTTGACGCCGCAAAGCTTGTGCGCACGGATCACGAGTATAAACTCTGGCCAGTTTGAAGCCTGAGCAAGGAAGGTCAGTTTTCAGATGAAGCTGCGCATATCGGGAAAGCACATGGATATCGGCGATGCGTTTCGTACGCGCATCACAGATCGTGTCGGCGAGGCGATCGGTAAATATTTCGATCGCGGTTTTTCAGGGCATGTCACCGTCATCAAATCGGGGTCGCGCTATTCGGCCGATTGCATGATCAGGCTGGATTCCGGCGCTTCGCTGCAGGCGACCGGCGATGCACAGGATCCAACGCTTGCCTTCGAGGCGGCTGCGGATCGCCTCGAAACCCGGCTTCGGCGCTACAAGCGCCGTCTGAAATCGCACAATTCAGGCAATGGAAATGGCGACATCACCGACATCGCCTATACGGTGATGGCGCCGCTGGCCGACGACGACGAGGAGATTCCGGAGGATTTCGCCCCGGCCATCGTCGCCGAATCAACCATGACGCTGCAGACCATGTCGGTGGCGTCGGCAGTCATCGAGCTCGACACCAAGGAGAGCCCGGTCTTCGTCTTCCGCAACGCCGGAAACGACCACCTCAACATCGTCTATCGGCGGCCGGACGGAAATATCGGCTGGATCGACCCGTCCACGACCAAAGTCGCACAGGCGTGACGACAATGGGTCGCACGGGCGTGACGACAATGGTCGCACAGAGATAATAGCCAGCCGCGCGAGGGGCGAGGACTGGCGACGGCAGGCGAATAAGGGATTTTCAAGCATGGATCTGAGCGATCTTATCAACGTTCCGGCGATCTTGCCGGCGTTGAAGGCGAACTCCAAAAAGCAGCTTCTGCAATTGCTGTCCGAGAGAGCGGCGGCGATTTCCGGCATTCCGGAGCGTGAAGTGTTTGACACCATCCTGCAGCGCGAACGGCTGGGTTCCACCGGCGTCGGCAACGGCATCGCCATTCCGCACGGCAAGCTCGCCGGGGTCAATCGCATCGCCGGCGTCTTTGCCCGGCTGGAGACGCCGGTCGATTTCGAGGCGCTGGACGACCAGCCGGTCGATCTGGTGTTCTTGCTGCTGGCCCCGGAAGGCGCCGGCGCCGATCACCTCAAGGCGCTGTCGCGCATCGCCCGGGTGTTGCGCGACGCCGACACGGTGGCGAAGATCCGAGGCACGCGCGATGCGGTCGCCATCCACGCGCTGTTGTCGGACACGCAGGCTTCGCACGCAGCTTGAAGGTTTTGTTGGATTAAGCTTCCAGGGGCCGCCAAAGGCGGCCCTTTGCATTTCCGATCGTGACAGTCGCCTATTTCTATCGGTCGACCATGATCTTGCCCGAAAACCGGTTCCCACTTTTCGGGATCATGGTTTTAGTGGATGGCGACCGTCGTCAGGTCGTTTTCCATGGCGCCGGCCAGAGCCCGGTCCTTGGCGTCCGAAAGCAGGATCGGCTGGCCGTTGGCGGCAAACAAGGCCCACAGGACCATGCCGGGCGCTATTTCGCCGAGATTGGGGAAACGTCCCAGCAGTTCGTCGCTCGAGACCTTGCGGAGGTAAGCGACCGAGCCTTCGCCGAGATGGGCGAATTCGCCGCTGGTCATGGTGATGGTTTCGTCAGTTCTAGTCATTTCAAAGCCTCCTTGGCGCGAGGACGCCGCTCAAGGCCATCCCGCATGAGAGCCATCGGTAAAGATCAGTCTTTCACCGATATATTTATTTTCCGTACCAGCCGTTCGGTATCAGGCCGATCGAGATCGATCGACAAAAGGCCGTTCTTCAGTTCCGCTGCGATCACCCGCATGCCGTCGGCCAGCACGAAACAACGCTGGAACTGGCGCGCGGCGATGCCGCGGTGGAGGAATTCGCGCTCGGTGTCGTCGGTCTGACGGCCGCGCACGACCAACTGGTTTTCCTCCGTGGTGACATCGAGATCGCTTTCGGCGAATCCCGCTACAGCGAGCGTAATGCGCAGCCTTTCGGCCTTGCCGTCGGCACCGCTGAGGCGCTCGATGTTGTAGGGAGGATAGCTGTCACCGGATTTCGCCAATCTTTCCAGGGTCTTTTCCATGGCATCGAAACCCAGGAGAAGCGGGCTGGAGAAGGGCGTCATTCGGCTCATGTTACACTGTCCTCTTTGGAGCGACATAAACTGGAAAAACCCGGATGGCATTTTTCCCGATGGTCTTGATATGGTCCGCGCCGCGGCCAAGTTCAAGCCGCCGAACACCCCCGCCAAAAAGACTCCCCCGCATAAGGAAATGAAATGCCCCAGACCCGCAAGATCATCATCGACACGGATCCCGGCCAGGATGATGCCGTCGCCATATTGCTGGCGCTCGGCAGCGCCGAGCTGGAGATCGTCGGCATCTCCGCTGTTGCCGGCAACGTGCCGCTGAAATTGACCGAAAAGAACGCCAGAAAAATCTGCGAACTGGCCGGTCGGCCCGATATCAAGGTCTATGCCGGCGCCATCCGCCCGCTGGCGCGCGAACTCGTCACCGCCGAGGAAGTGCACGGCAAGACCGGCCTCAACGGCCCGCAACTGCCCGATCCGAAGATGAAACTGCAGGGCCAGTATGCAGTCGATTTCATCGTCGAGACGCTGATGAAGGAAGAGGCCGGCACGATCACGCTGTGCGCCCTCGGTCCGCTCACCAATGTCGCGCTGGCGCTGATCCGCGAACCGAAGATCGCACCGCGCATCAAGGAAATCGTGCTGATGGGCGGCGGTTTCTTCGAGGGCGGCAATGTTACCCCGACCGCAGAGTTCAACATCTATGTCGACCCGCAGGCCGCCGACCTGGTGTTCAAATCGGGCATTCCGATCGTCATGATGCCGCTCGACGTCACCCACAAGGCACTGACCACGGCCAAGCGCACGCAAGCCATCCGCAAGCTCGGCACCCGGGTCGGCACCGCCACGGCCGAGATGCTGGAATTCTTCGAGCGCTTCGACGAGGAGAAATACGGCACCGATGGCGGGCCGCTGCATGACCCGTGCGTCATCGCCTATCTGTTGAAGCCGGAGCTGTTCAAGGGCCGCAACTGCAACGTCACCGTCGAAACGGCTTCCGAGCTCACCATGGGCATGACCGTGATCGACTGGTGGGGCGTGACCAAGCGGCCGAAGAACGCCATGGTCATGCGCGACATCGACCATGACGCCTTTTTCGCGCTCCTGACGGAGAGGTTGGCGCGGCTTTAGGCGCTTCTTTTGCCTTCTCCCCTTGTTGTGGGAGAAGGTGTCGCCGAAGGCGGCGGATGAGGGCTGTTCTAGGACGCTGACGTCTCACTCCGCTGGAACACCCCTCATTCGTCTCGGCGCTATCGCGCCGATCCACCTTCCCCCACAAGAAGGGGGAAGGAAAGGCGCTTACTTCGCCTTCGAAAAGGCGAGCCACAGGCCGCCGCCGACCAAAAAGCTGCCGCTGATCCTGGACATCAGCTTGATGCGGCTGGCTGAAAGCAGGCGTCCGGCGCGGCTGGCGGCGAGCGCATAGGTCGAGTCCGAGACGGCGGCGAAGATCATGGCGGTGAAGCCCATGACGACGATCTGCAGCGTGTAATTGCCCTGCGGGGCGATGAACTGCGGGAAGAAGGCGCCGAAGAACACCAGCGTCTTCGGGTTGCTCAGCGCCACAGCCAAGCCCTGCAGGAAGAAGCCGCCGCGCGGCTTCCTCGCCGTGCCGTCGGCGTTCAGCGTGCCCCTGGAGCGGAACATCTGCACGCCCATCCAGATCAAATAGGCGGCGCCGATCAGGCGCACCCATTCGAACCAGTGGCCCATGCCCGCGATCAGCGTGTTGAGGCCGATGCCGACAATGGCGATCATCACGGCAAGCCCGGCCTGCGTGCCGGCGACATTGGCAAGCCCGGCGCGCGCGCCGTGGCGAATGCTGTTGGCGATGATCAGCGTCACCGTCGGACCGGGCACCAGGATGATGACGATGCAGGCAAGGACATAGGCGGCGTAGAGTTCCAGCGACATTGGGGTTCCTCGGGGATTTCCTCAGGCAGAATGCGCCTCGCTCGGCGCGTCAGGGCCTGATCAATGCACGCCATCGACTCTGGTGCAAGCCGTCAGGACAGGTCGCCTTCGGTCGCGAATTGACGTCAGCTCGCTCCGACCTGCCACGGCAGAGCCGCCTCATAGGCCGCGCCCACGCGCAGCACGGCGAGGTCGCCGCGCGGTCGGCCGATCAGCTGCATGCCCATCGGCCTGCCCTTGGCGTCGAAGCCGACCGGCACGTTGAGCGCCGGACAGCCGCCCAGCGTAGCGAAGGCCGAAACCTGCATCCAGCGATGGTAGCTGTCCATTGCGCGCCCGGCGACTTCATGCGGCCAGTGCGTGCCGATTTCGAAAGGGAACACCTGCGCCGTCGGCAACGCGATGAGGTCGAAGCGGTCGAACAGCGCCAGCAGCGTCCGGTGCCAGGAGGTGCGGACGACCGAGGCCGCGCGGATTTGCGGCGCTGTCAGCCGCATGGCGTTCTCGACCTCCCACACGGCTTCCGGCTTTAGCAGGCCACGTTTGTGCGGATCGTCATAGTGGATTTTGAGCGCCGTGCCGCTGCTTGCTTGGCGGAGCGTCACGAAGGCCTGCCACAGCGCTTCGAAATCGACATCCGGCAGCAAGGGCTCGGTCACGAAGGAGGCCTCGGCGAAGCGCCCGAGTGCAAATTCGCATAGATCGAGGATGCCTGTTTCAACCGGCAGATGGCCGCCGAGATCGCCGAGCCAGCTGATGCGGCCGCCGGTTGCCGGCGTGGCCAGCCCTTCGAGGAACGAGCCGGGTTTCTCCCAGGACAATGGCGCGTGCGGATGGTAGCCCGCCTGCACATCGAGCAGCAGTGCTATGTCACCCACACCGCGGCCCATCGGCCCGTCGACGCCCATCTGGGCATGAAAGACCTCGACGTCCGGTCCGCCGGGGACAAGGCCCTGCGACGGGCGGAAGCCATAGACATTGTTCCAGGCAGCCGGATTGCGCAGCGAACCGCCGAAATCGCTGCCGTCGGCGACAGGAACCATGTCCAGCGCAAGGGCGACCGCAGCGCCGCCGCTCGAACCGCCGGCGGTGAGCGCCGGATCGAAAGCGTTCAACGTCGGGCCGAACACGTCGTTGTAGGTGTTGGATCCCAGTCCGAATTCGGGAACGTTGGTCTTGCCGATGATGATGGCGCCGGCATTGCGGATGCGCTCGACGAAGAAATCGTCCTCCTGCGGGACGAAATCGGCGAAGATCGGCGAGCCGAAACTGGTCCTCAAGCCGTTGGTCATGGCGAGGTCTTTTATCGCCATCGGCAGGCCGAACAGCGAGCCGGCCGGCTTGCCCCGAGCCAGATGCGCGTCAGCTGCGTCGGCCTCGCGCAAAATGTCCGTGCGCTCGCGCAACGAGACGATGGCGTTGACCAGCGGGTTCACAGCGTCGATACGGTCGAGGAATGCGGCGACCACCTCGCGCACGGACAGGCGACGCAGTCTGATTGCCTCGGCAAGGTCGATGGCGGACAGGCGGCAGATGTCGCCGGCCGGCGGCACGGCGTGCTTCGTGGCGGGGCGCATGGCTGTCAACCGGCGTTGTTTCGCAGGGCGGCATCGACATCCGCCGCCAGCGGGATCGCCGGCTGGGCGCCCGGCTTCAGGCAGGCCAGCGAACCGGCAGCTGCGGCGCGGGTGAGAGCCTGTTCGAGCGGCAGGTTGGACGCCAGCCCGGCAGCGAGATAGCCGCAAAACGTGTCGCCGGCGCCGACCGTGTCGACCGGCGTAATCTTCAGCGCCGGCACGGTCAGGAAATCGTCCGGCGTCGCCGCCAGCACGCCATCGCCGCCGAGCGTGACGACAATGGTGCGGCCGGTCTTGCCGGCGAAGTCGCGCATGCGCGCTGGGCGGTCGCGCCCTTTCAGCGACAGCGCCTCGCCGTAGAGGTCGAATTCGGTTTCGTTAGCGACGGCGTAGTCGGTCTTGCCGAGAAAGGCAGCGGCCTCGCTGCGGAAGGGCGCGGTGTTGAGCACGGTGACCGCACCGGCGGCGCGCGCGGCGTCAAGAGCGGCTTCGACGGTCTGCAGCGGGATTTCGTGCTGCAGCAGGACGACGTCGCCCTTCGCAAGGAAAGCCTTTGCGAGATCGCCGGGCAGCACAGAATCATTGGCGCCTGGCACCACGGCGATGACGTTCTCGCCATCGGCGCCGACCAGGATCAGCGCCGTGCCGGTGGAAGCGAAGCTCTGGCCGACGCCGGAGAGATCGACCATGCCGGCCACAAGCAGGGCGAGCGCGTCGGTGGCGAAGTTGTCCTTGCCGACGGCACCGACCATGCGCACCTTGGCGCCGGCGCGCGCCGCAGCCAGCGCCTGGTTAGCGCCCTTGCCGCCGGGAGCAGTGGTGAAGCCGGAGCCGCGGACCGTTTCACCCGGCGAGGGCAAGCGGTCGACATTGGCGATGAGGTCGAGGTTGATCGAGCCGACAACGATGATCAAGAAAATGCCTCCTGCGGAATGCGCGGGAAGCTAACCTGTAAGCCGGCGGCTTGCCAGAGCAGGCAGAATTTTTGCGTAATTTCCGAGGGCTCGCAGAAAGAAAAACGCCGGCGAAGGGTTTTCGCCGGCGTTGCTTACGCGGGGTGCTTCATCAGGAGGCGGTCTGGCCCGCTTCCCAGCCGAGGATGGCGCGCTTGCGCGTCAGGCCCCAATGATAGCCAGTCAGCGCGCCGGACTTGCCGATTGCCCGGTGGCACGGCACGACGAAGGACAACGGGTTGGCGCCGACCGCCGCACCCACCGCCCGGCTTGCCTTCGGCGCGCCGATGCCGGCGGCGATCGAGGAATAGGTGCATGCCCTGCCCATCGGGATCCTCAGCAGCGCATCCCAGACGCGCAGCTGGAAGTCGGTGCCGATCATCACCACGCGCAGCGGCTGGTCGGCGCGCCACAGCGTCGGATCGAAAATGCGCGCGGCATAGGGCCGGGTGGCGCTCATATCCTCGACATAGGTCGCGTTCGGCCAGCGGCCCGACATGTCGGCGAAGGCCGCCCGCTCGCCGCCCGGATCGTTGAAGGCCAGCCCCGCAAGACCGCGGTCGGTGACCATGATCAGGGCGATGCCGAAGGGCGAGATGTGGTAGCCGTAGCGGATGGTCAGCCCGGCGCCGCGCGTCTTGTAGTCGCCCGGCGACATCGCCTCATGGGTGACGAACAGATCGTGCAGCCGGCCGGGGCCGGACATGCCGAGCTCGAACGACGTTTCGAGCAGCGGCATGCCGGAATCGAGCAGCTTGCGCGCATGGTCGAGCGTGACCGCCTGCAGGAAGGCCTTCGGTGACAGGCCGGCCCAGCGGGTGAACAGTTTCTGCAGCCCGGTCGGCGTCTCGCCGACATCGGCGGCCAAGGCTTCCAGCGACGGCTGGTCGCGATAGTCGAGGCTGATCTTCTCGATGGCGCGCCGCACGACCTCGTAGTCGCTGCCTTCGGGAGTGATGTCGTGCTGCAGGATCGCTGTCGGTTTCATCTGCGTATTCATGGTCATCTGGGCGTTCATGGCAATATCTCCTTGACCGCGAATATCGGTCTTCCCGCCCTTTGCAACCACCCGAAACTTGCCTTGTTGCGGCGCAAACCCAGATAGAAGCTGACCCAGATAGACACTGGCCGAGATAGACACTGGATTGCGAACCGGGAGATGCCGATGGCCGGCGAAAAGGTAAACCTGACCGGGGCAAGGGAGACCTTGCTGATGACGCTCTACGGCAAGGCGCTGGAGAGCCGGCTGCCCGGTTCGCTGCTCAGAGACCGTTTCGCGGATGATGCTGTGCGCAAGATCGACTATGATTTCTCGCGGCTCAAGGTCGACACCAATCTGGGCATCGGGCTGGCGATCCGGGCGAAGACGTACGATGTCCGCGTCCAGGACTTCATCGCCAGGAATCCCGGCGCCATCGTGCTGCATCTCGGCTGCGGGCTCGACACGCGCATCTTCCGTGTCGATCCGCCAGACGGCGTGGAGTGGTTCGACGTCGACTTCCCGGATGTCATCGCGATCAGGCGCAAGCTCTACCCGTCCCGGGAGCACTATCACCTGGTCGGCTCTTCGGTGACCGATCCGGACTGGCTGGCTGAGGTGCCCCGCAACCGCCCGGCCGTGGTGGTGATGGAAGGACTGACGCCCTATCTCCCGGCAGAGGAGGGGCCACGGCTGTTGTCGCGCCTTGTCTCGCATCTCTCCGGCGGCGAGTTGATGTTCGACGCCTACAGCCGCTTCGGCCTGAAGATGTTGCGCCTCAACCCGACCATCAGGGCGACGGGGGCCGAGGTCCACTGGGCGATCGACGATCCGCACGAACTGGAGCGCGCTGTTCCGAAGCTGCGTTTTGTCGACGATATCTCGGCCTACAGCGCTGAACGTACAGCTCACATGGGCTGGTCTTCAAAGCTGTTCATCGCGCTCTGGAGAAACATTCCCGCATTGCGCAAGGTCGGCAGGATTCTGCGCTTCCGGTTCTGAGGCGCCGGCTCTAGCGTATCCTGGCTTTCGTCAGCGCACGTGAAAAGGCCGTAGCAAAACTCTCGCGAGAGTCGGGGTCAAGGAATGATCCGATCGGCACATTCTGGCCCTGTGCCTCCACTACCATTTTGGTGATGCCGATCTCGGCATGGCGGGCAACGGAAAAGCGGGCCCAGAACGGATTGAAGCGGTGCGCTTCCGACTTGCCCGAGGGTGCGGTCTTGCGGATGTCGAGGCTGGTGCGCGACACCGAGACCTCCTCGCGGGCGCGAGCTGCGCGGTAGTTGGCGCGGAAGGCGATGTAGACGGCGATCACGTCGAGGCCGAAGAAGCCGAACACCGGCCAGGCGCCACGCGACAGGAAGAATGCGCCTGTCACCGCCCAGCCGAACAGCAGCGTGCTCATCAGGATCAGGAAGCCCGTCTTGCCCAGCGACCGGTGTGGGGTCAGCAATGCGTGAAAGAAGGGCTCGTCAGCCTGAAACGAGGCGTTTGTGTCGCTCATGCGGGGATATTATAGGAAGGGAATGGCGACCCCCAAGTCCAAAAATCTTCCGCTACCCAAAAGTGAACTCCTGCCCGGCCGGCGCGATGGCTCGAACGCCAAGCCGCGGCCACAGCCGGCCCGGTCGCTCTACAGTGCGGCCGAAGTGCATGAGATCTTCCGGCGGTTTTCGGTGCAGCGGCCTGAGCCGAAGGGCGAACTCGAGCACGTCAACGCGTTTACGCTGCTGGTGGCGGTGGTGCTGTCGGCGCAGGCGACCGACGCCGGCGTCAACAAGGCGACGCGGGCGCTGTTCAAGGTCGCCGACACGCCTGAAAAAATGCTGGCGCTGGGCGAGGCCAAGGTCGGCGAGTACATCAAAACCATCGGGCTCTGGCGCAACAAGGCCAAGAATGTCATTGCGCTGTCCGAAGCGCTGATCCGCGACCATGGTGGCGAGGTGCCCGGTGAACGCGATGAACTGGTCAACCTGCCGGGGGTCGGGCGCAAGACCGCCAATGTCGTGCTCAACATGGCGTTCGGCCAGCACACGATGGCGGTCGATACCCATATTTTCCGCATCGGCAACCGGCTCGGCCTGGCGCCCGGCAAGACGCCGGAGGAGGTCGAGCAAGGGCTGCTGAGGATCATTCCGGATGAATATATGCGCCATGCGCATCACTGGCTGATCCTGCATGGCCGCTATGTCTGCAAGGCGCGCAAGCCGGACTGCCCGGCCTGCGTCATCGCCGATATCTGCAAGGCGGCGGAGAAGACGACAGACGTGCCGGCGCCGCTGGTGGAAATCGCGGCGCTCGGCCCCTCCGACGCCCCGGATAACTAGTTCTCCTCCACGAACACCTCTTCGCGCTTCTTCTTGACCGACGGCAGGAAGACGACGACGAGCACGGCCAGCGCAACGAGCAGCAGGCCGGTGCTGATCGGCCGTGTCACGAAGGTCGAGGGGTCGCCGCGCGACAGGATCATAGCGCGGCGCAGGTTTTCCTCGAGCAGCGGGCCGAGCACGAAGCCGAGCAGCAGCGGAGCGGGTTCGCAACGCAGCTTGGTCAGGACGTAGCCGAGCAGGCCGAAGAAGGCGACGGCATGCAGATCGAAGGCGTTGGTGTTGACGCTGTAGACGCCGATAGAGCAGAACGCCATGATGATCGGGAAGAGCACATAATAGGGGATCGTCAGGAGCTTCACCCACAGCCCGATCAGCGGCAGGTTGAGCACGATCAGCATCAGATTGCCGATCCACATCGAGGCGATGATGCCCCAGAACAGCGCCGGCTGTTCGGTCGCGACATTGGGACCGGGCACGATGCCCTGGATGATCATCGCGCCGATCATCAGTGCCATGACCGGGTTGGCCGGAATGCCCAGCGTCAGCATCGGAATGAAGGAGGTCTGGGCGCCGGCATTGTTGGCCGATTCCGGTCCAGCGACGCCGGCGATGGCGCCCTTGCCGAATTCTTTCGGGTTTTTCGACACACGCTTCTCGACCGTATAGGAGGCAAAGGCCGCAAGCACCGCTCCGCCGCCAGGCAGGATGCCGAGCGCCGAGCCGATGATGGTGCCGCGCACGATGGGCGCCGCCATGCGCTTGAAGTCGTCGCGGGTCGGCATCAATCCGGAGACTTTTTTGATCATCACCGAGCGCTCATGCTCGTTTTCGAGGTTGCGCAGGATCTCGGCGACGCCGAAGACGCCGACCGCCACCGCGACGAAGTTCAGCCCGTCGGCATATTCGCGGATGCCGAGCGTGAAGCGCGGCGTGCCGGTGTAGATGTCGGTGCCGACAATGCCGAGCAGCAGGCCGAGCACGACCATCGCCAGCGCCTTGACGATCGAGCCGTGGGCGAGCGCGACGGACGAGACGAGGCCGACGATCATCAGCGAAAAATACTCCGCCGCGCCGAATTGCAGCGCTATCGCCGTCAGCGGCGGAGCAAAGACGGCGACCAGGAAGGTCGACACCGTGCCGGCGAAGAACGAGCCGATCGCGGCGATGGCCAGTGCCGCCCCGGCGCGGCCGTTGCGGGCCATCTGGTAGCCGTCGATGGCGGTCACGGCCGACGAGGATTCGCCGGGCATGTTGATGAGAATGGCGGTGGTCGAGCCGCCATACTGGGCGCCGTAGTAGATGCCGGCGAGCATGATCAGCGAGGAGACCGGGTCGCCGATCTGGAAGGTGATCGGCAACAGCATGGCTATGGTTGCGGTGGCGCCGATGCCGGGTAGGACGCCGATCAGCGTGCCGAGCAGCACGCCGATCAGGCAGAAGCCGAGATTTGCCGGCGTTGTGGCCGTCGAAAAGCCGAGCTCGAGGTTTTTGAGAAGGTCCATCCCGTCACCTCACAATGCCAGCCATTGGGGCAGCCAGGGGCCGAAGCGCTGGAACGGCAGCCCGAGCGCGTAGCTGAAGACCAGCACCGAAAACAGCGTCAGGCCGGCCGACAGCACAAGTGCGGTCAGCGGCTTCATGCGGCCGCTGGCAAAGGCGGCGATCAGCGACGTCAAGAAGATCGACGGGACGAAGCCGAGGCCGCGCACCGTCAGGCCGAAGAAGATCGGCGCCGGCAGGATGAAGAACATGCCGCGCCAGGCAATAGGACCGACCGGCTCGCCCTCGACGCGCACCGCCTGGACGAGGATGATGGCGCCCAGCACGATCAGCACGATCGCCAGCACCAGCGGGAAATAGCCCGGTCCCATGCGGAAGGCGGTGCCGATTTCGAGGCCGAGCGATTGTATCGCGAAAAAGGCGCCGAAAAAGATGAACAGCGCGGCGCACAGGCCGTTTGTCCTGTCGATTGCGAAGGGTTTCATGACGGTCCTCCCAGGCTCCGGGGCCTGCCGTTGCTACTGTGAAACGAATGAAAGCGGGGCGCCGGAAGCGCCCCGTTCAAGCCATCAATCAGCGTACTGTCCGGCGGCTTCGATGATCGGCTTCCAGCGCGTGATCTCGCCTTCCAGCTTGGCCTTCAGCGCCGTCGGCGTCGCATCGGCTTCCGATGACGGCTTGGTGCCGAGTTCGGCGAAGCGGGCGATGACATTGGGGTCTTTCAGCGCGACCTGGAGCGATTTCGACAGGCGGTCGGTGACCGCGGCCGGCGTGCCCTTGGGGGCATAGAGGCCGTGCCAGATGCCGACCTGCACGGCGGGCAGGCCGCCTTCGATCGTGGTCGGCACGTCCTTCAGCACATCCAGGCGTTCCGGCGTGGTGACGGCATAGGCCTTGATCGTGCCGCCCTGGATCTGCTTGGTGGTGTTGGTGGTCTGGTCGCACATCATGTCGACCTGGCCGCCGAGAAGGTCGGTCATGGCCGGCCCGGTGCCCTTGTAAGGCACGGTGACCAGAGGCGTGCCGATGGCGCTCATGAACAGCATGCCGCACAGATGCGAGGCCGCCCCGATGCCGGCATTGGCGACGGTGATGGAGTCTTTGTTGGCCTTGGCGTATTCGACCAGCCCTTTCAGATCGGTCGGCTCCAAATCCTTGCGGGCGACGATGGCCATCGGCACCTCGGTGACGAGGCCGACATATTCGAAGGCGTTCAGCGTGTCGTAGGCGAGCTTCCTGTAGAGCGTCGCACTTGTCGCCATGCCGATGTGATGGAGGAGCAGCGTGTAGCCGTCCGGGTCGGCGTTGGCGACGCGGCCGGCGCCCAGCGTCCCGCCGGCGCCGCCGACATTCTCGACGATGATCTGTTGGCCGAGATCCTTCGACATGGCTTCGGCGACGAGGCGCGTGACCGTGTCGGTCGGACCGCCGGCCGCAAACGGCACCACGACGGTGATGGTGCGCTCGGGATAGGTCTGTGCGCCGGCGGTGAACGAATAAAGCGTGACGGCCGCGGCGGCGGCCAGGGCGGTAACGAATTTCCTCATCGTGATCTCCTCCCAGGATATCAATTTCCAACCGTTGCCCGGAACCCCGCCAGCGATGTGCAACATAGGCAGGCTAACAGATTGTCGCCTGACGCAAACTGCAAAATACAGTCTTCGGCAACCATGGCGATCGGTGGAGAGTATCCCGGCGGAGATGGGTTTCGTGTTGGCGCTTCAATAACCGTAGCCGCGCGCCATGGCCGCCGCGAAGACCGGGATCAGCAGGAAGATGAAGGCTTCGGCGCGCACATAGGTCTTCACCGAGGCGAGCTCCGCCGCCGGCACCTGGAAGCCGGGACTGGAGCTGGCCTGCCGGTTCCAGGAGATGAAGCGGATGGTCGGGATGATCGACAACAGGCCGACAATGCCGAACGCCGCCATCTTGGCCCAGAACACCCAGTTGTAGACGTAGAACTCCCAGCCCTTCAGGCCATAGATGACGCGGCCGATGCCGATGACAATGATCAGACTGGCGATGATGCCATAGTGGCGGTCGATACCGGCAAGCCGCTTGAGCGTGGCGGCAGAGAGATCGCCGCGGATCAGGACGAATTCGGCGCCGATAATGCCGGCCAACGAGAACACCAAGAAATGATGGAAAATGGCAAGTACGAGATCGGTGGTGTCCATGGCGTTCTGCTCCATTGGCGGTATCAAGACCGGCCCTCACCGGACCGGCTGCGGAAGGTAGCATCGTTCGGCAGAATTCCCAGAGGCGGGCTGCTTCCAGTCCAGTCATCAGCGTCATTGACGCCACATCCTGACAGCAAGCTCGATTGATGGATCGAGAAAGCTTGCCTGGCCGCACAATGATGCGCCTTGGCCCTTGTTGGCGAGCGTCGGTCTGTTAAGCGACAACCGTCAACGGAGGCAGAGTTTCATGGGCAATCCAAAAGCAGCCGGCGTTCCGGTCATCGAAACGGAGCGGACCATCCTGCGGGCGCACCGGATCGATGATTTCGACGACTATGCCGTCATGTGGGCCGATCCCGTCACCACCCGCTTCATCAGCGGCAAGCCGCGGACGCGCGAGGAAAGCTGGATCCGCTTCCTCAGGCACGCCGGCTTGTGGTCGCTGCTGGGCTACGGCTTCTGGGCGATCGAGGACAAGGCCAGCGGACGTTTCATCGGCGAGGCCGGTTTCCACGACCTCAAGCGCGATATCGAGCCGTCGCTCGAAGGCATTCCCGAGGCCGGTTGGGCGCTGGCGCCGCAGGCGCATGGCAAGGGTCTTGCTAGCGAAGTCGTCAAGCGGGCGCTGGCCTGGGGTGACGAAACCTTTGCCGGCGCCAGAACCGTCTGCATCATCGATCCGGAAAACACGGGCTCGCTGAACGTCGCGGCAAAGTGCGGCTACACGAAGGTGCTGGAAACGACCTATCACGATGGGCCGACCATCCTGCTCGAACGGCGGGTGTGAAGCACTTCATCGACGCAATTGCCTCGTTCTGCAAAAATTGCCATCCTGATCTAGCGACGCAATTCCTGTGGGAAACCGCTCACATCTTTCCTGGAATTGCTCATGGGGGAGCCGGCCAATGCGTGCAATCAATGCGATACTTCTGAAGCTTTTCTGGGCGGGGTTGCTGCTGTTTGCGGCCGTGCGGCTGGCGGGCGCCGATGCGACGGTGCCGACCGCCGACATCGAGGGTGCGGCCGACAATCATCTGGCCAAGCGCTATGAGGGGTCGTTCATCGTCTCCTACGAGAAATTCGCCTATACCGATTTCACCGTGCCGCTGTCGCCGCTGAAGCCGAGTGCAGATGCGGACGCGCGTGATGCGATGAACAATCGCATCTATGCGCCGGACAAGAAGGCCGAGGTCGAAGGCGCCTTGACCCGCATTGCCTATGTGCTGCCGGCCGAGCGTTCGCCGCTCGAAGTGCTGCGCAACTATCAGGATGTGATCGAGGCCGCCGGCGGCGAAGTCCTGTTCGACTGCAAGAAGGAAGAGTGCGGCGGCGCTGCCGACCGGTCGTCGAGCGGCGGCGGCGGCGACATGAGCCTGATGATGTATTTCTTCCACGAAAGCGACATCAAGGACGCGGCCTTTTCCAATGGCGCCTGTGCGGTAACCACGGGCATCAACGACCAGCGATTCTTCGCCGCCAAGGTGCCGCAGGACGGTGGCGACGCGTACGTCACCGTTCAGGCCTATTCGCTGATCGATGACCTCTACTGCAAAGAACTCAACGGCCGCACCATCGCCGTCGTCCAGGTGCTGGAGCCCAAGGCGCGCGACAAGAAGATGGTGGTGGTCGAGGCGGCCAAGATGGCGGATTCGCTGTCGGCAACCGGCTCGATCTCGCTCTACGGCATCTTCTTCGACACCGACAAGGCCGACATCAAGCCCGAATCGGAACCGACGCTGAAGGAAATTTCGACGCTTCTGACCAACGAGCCCGGCATGGCGGTGATCGTGGTCGGCCACACCGACAACCAGGGCGCTTTCGACTACAATATCGACCTGTCGTCGCGCCGCGCCCAATCCGTGAGGGCAGCGCTTGTTTCGAAATACGGCATTGACGGCGGGCGGCTGACGGCCGCCGGCGCCGGCATGATGGCGCCCGTCGCCAGCAATGACGACGAAACCGGCCGCGCCAAGAACCGCCGCGTGGTGCTGGTCAAGGCGAACTGAGGCTAGCCACGCCTTCTTTTTTGACGCAATCGCGGACGGAAAACCGCTGCGCACTTTTCCTGGAATGCTTTTAGGCCTCGGCCAGACGCGCGGCCTGCTCGAGCATCGAGGCGTCCTCGCCGAAGGCGCGGGTGGCGCGGGCGGCCGCCTCCAGCAGAGCCGGCGTCATGCGGCGCAGGAAGGCCGTATCGACGCGCGTCGACGGACCGGCGAGCGTCAAGGCGCCGAGCAGAACACGGCCCGGTCCGAATACCGGGGCTGATACGCCCGCCGTCTCCGGGTCGCGATCGCCGATCGACATATAGTGGCAGGCCTGGCGAATGGTCTCGTATGGCTCGCCCTGCTGGCCTGAAAACGCCGCCAAGACGCGGCCACCCGAGCCGGCGAGCAACGGCAACAGGTCACCTTCCTGGATGGTGTAGCGGATAGGATGCTTGGATTCGACGCGGTAGAGACAGGTGCGGGCGTCACCCGAGCGGACATAGAAGGCCACGCTTTCCCAGCTCCGCTCGGCGAGATCACGCATGATCGGCAACAGGATGTCGACCGCCACCACAGAGCGCTGGTAGAGCGCGCCGAGGCGGAAGGTGGCGGGACCTATGCGGTAGCGGCCATCGTCGAGCCGCTCCAGCAACTGGCCACGCAGCAACGAGTTCGCCAGCCTCAGTATGGTGCTCTTGTAAAGCCCGGTGCGCGCCGCGATCTCGGCCAGGCTGAGCGAGCGGTCGGCGGTCGCGAAAGCGTCGAGAATGGCGATCGCGCGGTCGAGCGCGGCGACGCCATCGGCCTGTAACGGCTGGGATCGCGCTTCGGTCATCTGCTTGACGGTTTCATTTCAATTACTCGCTCAGATCAAAGCCGATCGAAGGGATTGTGCCGCATACTCTGAATTCTGTCTAGTAGAACGGCGTTCCTGTTGACAGAACGTTTCGAAATCTGCATGAATTTTTGCCGAGCGGGTCTGTTTTCAGGCTACGTTTCTGGCAGGCACCGGAGGAGGTGTCGTGATTTGGAGGAATCCCATGCTGAACAGACGCAGATTTTTGATGAGCACCGCGGCCGCAGGCGCTGCCGGTTTCGTCGCAACGCATTTGATGCCCGCCTTCGCTCAAGATGCACCGCAGATCCAGATCTTCGTGCCGGCCGCGCCCGGTGGCGGCTGGGACCAGACAGGACGCACCATCGATCAGGTGCTGCGCAGTGAAAAACTGATCTCCGGTTCGCAGATCACCAATGTCGGCGGCGCCGGCGGTACGGTCGGCCTGCCGCAGTTCATCAGTCAGTGGAAGGGCAAGGGCAATTCGCTGATGGTTGCCGGCATGGTCATGGTTGGCGCCATCATCGCCAACAAATCGGCCAACAACCTTTCAGAAGTCACGCCGATCGCCCGCCTCACCGGCGAATTCGAGGCGCTTGTGGTGCCGGCGGACTCGCCGTTCAAGACGGCCGGCGATTTCGTCGCGGCGCTCAAGGCGGATCCGACCAAGGTTCCGGTGGCCGGCGGCTCGGCCGGCGGTTCCGACCACATCCTGTTCGGCCTGATCGCCAAGACGGTCGGGGTTCCGGCAACCAACCTTTCCTACGTGCCGTTCGCGGGCGGCGGCGAGGCGCTGTCGGCGCTGCTCGGCAACCAGGTCGCGGCCGGCATTTCCGGCTTCGGCGAGTTCTCCGAGCAGATCAAGGCAGGCGCGCTCCGGCTGCTCGCCATTTCCGCCGACAAGCGCCAGGACGGCATAGACGCTCCGACGATGAAGGAAGCCGGCATCGATGTCGAGCTGTTCAACTGGCGCGGCGTCTTTGCACCGCCCGGCGTCTCCGACGCCGACAAGGCGGCGATGGTCACGATGATCGAGACCATGGCCAAGAGCGACGCCTGGGCAACCGAGTGCAAGAACCGCAACTGGACGCCCATCCTGTTGACCGGCGACGACTATGCAAAATTCCTCGCCGACGACACCGCCCGCATCACCGCGATCCTAAAGGATCTCGGCCTCGCCTGACACTCCAAGGGGGCGGCCAACACCGCCCCCTTCCGACTTTCGCCCGCGGCATGGACATATGATGCGGTGGGGGTGAAACTGCGGATGCGGCCAGCGGGAGGATGCCGGCCATATTGGGAGGACATTGATGAGCAGCAGCGACCAGCAGCCGGCGCCCCCGCGCCTTGCCATGCCCGAATTGTTGATCGGCATCGGGCTTCTCGCCTGCGCCGCGGCCGTTGCCTGGCAGACCCTGGCGATCCCGGTGTCGCCGCTCTATTCCAAAGTCGGGCCGACCGTCTTTCCCTACATCACCATGACCGGCATGATCGTGCTTTCGCTGCTGCTCATCCTCGCCGCGGTGCGCGGCGGCTGGCAGCCGCAGGAGGAAAAGGAAACACCGACCGACTGGAAGGCGATGGGCATCGTCGTTGCCGGGCTGGTGGCCAATCTGGTGCTGATCCAGCCGCTCGGCTTCACCGCCGCCTCCGTCATCATGTTCGTGCTCGTCTGTTACGGCTTCGGCAGCAAGCACACGCTGCGTGATGCGCTGACCGGGCTGATCCTGGCGCTGGCCGCCTATTTCGGCTTTGCCAGGGCGCTCGGCGTCAACATCGGCGCCGGCTTCATCGAAAACCAGCTGAACACGGTGATCGATGCGATCATCACCACGTTGAGGGGCTGACGCCATGGAGACGCTCAGCCATCTCGGGCACGGATTTTCCGTCGCTTTTTCGCCGATGAACCTGTTGTGGTGCCTGGTCGGCACAACGCTCGGCACCGCCATCGGCGTGCTGCCAGGCCTCGGGCCGGCACTGACCATCGCGCTTTTGTTGCCGATCACCTACCAGGTGGCGCCGGAGGCGTCCTTCATCCTGTTCGCCGGCATCTATTACGGCGCCATGTATGGCGGTTCGACGACGTCGATCCTGCTCAACACGCCGGGCGAAAGCGCCACCATCGTCACCGCGCTGGAAGGCAACAGGATGGCGCGCTCCGGTCGCGGCGGCGCTGCGCTGGCGACGTCGGCGATCGGCTCGTTCGTTGCCGGCACCATCGGCACGATGGGCGTCGCCTTCCTGGCGCCGGTGGTGGTGAAGTTCGCGCTGGCGTTCGGGCCCGCCGAATATTTCTCGCTGATGGTGCTCGCCTTCATCACGGTGTCGGCAGTGCTCGGCTCGTCTTCGGTGCGCGGCCTCACCAGCCTGTTCATCGGCTTCGTCATCGGCATGATCGGCGTCGACCTGCAGACCGGCCAGCCGCGCTTTACCTTCGGCATGAACGAACTGCTCGACGGCGTCGATGTCATCATTGCCGCCGTCGGCCTGTTTGCCGTCGGCGAAACGCTCTACATGGCCTCGCGCCGCTATGCCGGCAAGGACGAGATCGTGCCACTGAAGGGCTCGCTCTACATGACCGCGGCCGAGTGGGGGCGCTCGTGGAAGCCGTGGCTGCGCGGCGCTTTCATCGGCTTCCCGATCGGCGCGATGCCGGCCGGCGGCGCCGAAATCCCGACCTTCCTGTCCTATGCCATCGAAAAGAAGCTGTCGAAGCACAAGGGGGAGTTCGGCACGGTCGGCGCAATCGAGGGCGTTGCCGGTCCGGAAGCCGCCAACAATGCGTCTGCCGCCGGCGTGCTGGTGCCGATGCTGACGCTCGGCCTGCCGACCTCGGCGACCGCTGCGATCATGCTGTCGGCCTTCCAGAGCTACGGCATCAATCCGGGACCGCTGCTGCTTACAACGCAGGCCGACCTGGTCTGGGGCCTGATCGCCAGCCTGTTCATCGCCAACGTCATCCTGGTCATCCTCAACCTGCCGCTGATCGGGCTGTGGGTGCGGCTGCTCAAGATCCCGGCGCCGCAGCTCTACGCCGGCATCCTGGTGTTCGCGACCGTCGGAACCTACGGCATCTCGCAGTCGCCGATCGACCTCATCATCCTCTATCTGCTGGGGGCCGCCGGCTTCCTGATGCGGCGCTTCGATTTCCCGACCGCGCCGGTCATCATCGGCATGATCCTCGGGCCGCTCGCCGAAACCCAGTTCCGCCGGGCGATGACGATCTCGAATGGCGACTGGTCGGTGTTCTACACCCACAAGCTGTCACTGACGCTGCTGATCCTCGCCTTTATCGGGCTGGCCGGGCCGCATATCTGGGCCTTCATCGAGCATCGACGCCGGCGCGGACCGGAGCATGTGCCGGGCGATGCCTGAGCGATCTGGAGTATCATGACCGATTTGCTTGCTGGCATCCGCGTTCTCGACCTGACCAATGTTCTGGCCGGGCCGTACTGCGCCTACCAGCTGGCGCTGCTCGGCGCCGACGTCATCAAGGTCGAGGCGCCGCAAGGCGGCGATCTGGCGCGCCAGCTCGGCGCCTCGCCGGCGCTCAACAAGGCCGGCATGGGCGCGTCGTTCCTGGCGCAGAACGCCGGCAAACGATCGGTGGTGCTCGACCTCAAGAATAAGGCCGACCGCGAGCGCTTCCTCGACCTGGTTGCCTCGGCCGACGCGCTGGTCGAGAATTTTCGTCCCGGCGTGATGGAGCGGCTGGGTATCGGCTATGAAGCACTGAAAGAGGTCCGTCCCGGTCTCGTCTATTGCGCCATATCGGGCTTCGGCCAGACCGGGCCGATGCGCGACAATCCGGCCTACGACCAGATCATCCAGGGGCTGTCGGGAATCATGAGCATCACCGGCACGCCGGAGACCGCACCGCTGCGGGTCGGCTATCCCGTCGCCGACACACTGGGCGGGCTGGTCGGGGCTTTCGCCATTGCCGCCGCGCTGGTCAAGCAGAAGACATCGGGCGAGGGAGCGTTTCTCGATGTCTCGATGCTCGAATGCACACTGTCGGCGCTCGGCTGGCCGGTGTCCAACTATCTGACCGCCGGCGTCGAACCGAAGCCGATGGGCAATGAGAACATGACGGCGGCTCCCTCCGGTGCGTTCCGCACCGGTGACGGCCTGCTCAACATCGCCGCCAACAAGCAGGAGCAGTTCGTCACGCTCTGCCGGCTGATCGGCCAGCCAGAACTGGCCGAGGATGCGCGCTTTGCCGAACGCGAGACCCGCAAGCAGAACCGCGCAGCGCTGAAGGTGCTGATCGAGGCAGCGCTCGCGAGCGCCTCGGCTGCTGCCTGGGAGGACAAATTCAACCGCGCCGGTGTACCGGCGGGCCGGGTGCTGACGATCCCGCAGGTGCTTGGCGAGCGCCAGGTGGTCGAGCGCGACATGACCACGCGGTTCCAGGATCTGCCCTGCATGGAGCAGCCGCTGACCGTCGTGCGCGGTGGCTTCATGGTCGATGGTGCGGCACCCTTGCCGGTCCTGCCGCCGCCTGTGCTCGGCGAGCACATGGACCAGGTTTTTTCCGACTTGCCGCCGCGCGCCAGGAGAAGCGCGTGAGCGAGAAGGGGAAAAAAACCGGCCGCGAGCGCGGCGAGGAATGGTGGCAGACCGGCATCATCGAGATGAGCCCCGGCATTATCCGGCTGCGCGGCTATGAAATCCAGGATCTGATCGGCCGCGTCAGCTTCCCGGCAACGATCTGGCTGATGCTGCGCGGTGAGCTGCCAAGCGAAGAGCAGGCGGCTCTGCTTGGCATTGCGCTGGGGGCCGCCGTCGATCATGGGCCGCAGGCGCCGTCGATCGCCATTGCCCGCATGGCCATCACCTGCGGCGTCGGCATTAACAGTGCCATGGCCTCGGCGGTCAATGTGCTGGGCGACGTCCATGGCGGCGCGGGCGAACAGGCGCTGTCCTTCTACGGCGACATCGCCGTGGCGCTCGACACAGGTGCGACGCTGGATGAGGCGGTCTCGGCGCGGCTCGATCGCTTCTTCGCCGAGGGGAAAGGCTATGTGCCGGGCTTCGGCCATCGCTTCCACCCGGTCGATCCGCGCGCGCCGCAGCTGATCGAGGTGACGCGCGATTTTGCCGCGCGCGGCGTCGTCAGCGGGCGCTTCGCCGACATCGCCGAGGCCGTCGAGGCGGGGGTCGCACGGCGCAAGGGCAAGAAGATCCCGCTCAACATCGACGGCGCCACGGCCGTGATCTATGGCGAACTCGGCTTTCCGCCGCCGCTGACGCGCGGTCTGTTCGTGTTGTCACGTTCGGTTGGCATCCTGGCGCATGCGTGGGAGCAGTCGCAGCAGAGCGACCGCAACAAGGGGCCGCTGCCGCGCGAATGGCTGTGGGCCTATACCGGCACGCCCGTGCGGCCGTTTCCCGCTGAAGGTGACGAGGGCAAGTGAGGCTCAGGCCGGGTCCGGCACCGCGGGCAGAGGCGCCGCGAGGTTTGCAATCAGCGTTGAAAGGTCCGGCTCATCGATGAGCAACGCCGCGTCCTGCGGCTTGAGCCATGCCCGCTGGCGGCTTTTGGCCTCTTGCCAGTTGGCCAGTTCCTTGGACACTTCCAGGAGGTAGACGACGACGTCGACACGAACGAAATTGTGCTCCAGCCGTTTCCAGTATGAATAGCTGCCGGCCAGCTGCTTGCGTGTCTTGCCGAGCACGCCCGCCTCTTCGCGCGCCTCTATGGTGGCAGCTTTGCGTCCGCTCTTGCCTTTCATCGGCCAGCCCTTGGGCACGATGAAGCGCTTCGTCGTGCGCGACGTTACCAGCATCACTTCGAAATTGCCGTTTTCGTCCTGGCGAAACGGGATGGCTGCGACCTGGCGAATGCGTTCGCCTCGCCTCGCCTTGCGCACTGCCTTTTTCTTCGTTGTTGCCATTTGCTGAAAACCCGGTCGACGGGCGCACCGCCGCACGCCGCCTGCAAACCCCAAAAATGCCCGCGGGGCAATGAGGCATTTTTTATTAAATAAGTCGACTAAGTAAATTGCAAGCGACCGATATCAACGGCAAACACGCACAATCTGGTTGCCGATGATCTGAATCGGGCAGCTTTGCCTGACAACCGGCACTTCGGGGCGCGGCTGCGGCACGATCCGACGATCCTGCTCGCGGTATTGCTGCTGCTGTTGCTGGAACTGCTGGCGTTGAAAGCTGTTGCGCAACTGCTGCAGCTGATTCTGCTGTATCAGCCGGTTGGCGCTGGGGTTGACGGCCTGCGCCGAGGCAGATTGCGCCATGCCAGGCAGCGTCGCCGCCGCCAGCAGTGCAGCCGTCAGAACTGTCGAAAGGCGAAGCACCGACATCCGTTCATTCCCGTCCAAAACATGACCTCCTCTATATAGGGCGTTCGTCCCGATCTGCCATGGGCCGGCAAAATCCCATGAGGAAGCGACCGGCCCGCACTTGACAGAAAAGATCGATTGACCGCTCTGTCGGGCGCGGTCCTCGGGCTCAATGGCCGTCGTCTCGAGGCCCGGTCATTCCACCTCGCGCAGCCGATACCCCACGCCGGTCTCGGTGGTGATGTAGCGTGGCTGGTCGGGCGACTTTTCGATCTTTTGCCGGAGCTGGCGGACATAGACCCGGAGATACTGCACATCGGTGGAGTCGCCCCAGACCTGCTTCAGCAGGAAATGGTGGGTGAGAACCTTGCCGGCGTGCTGCACCAGGATGCGCAGAATGTCGTATTCCTTGGGCGAGAGCTTGATCTCCTTGCCATCGACCTTGACGATGCGCTTGACCAGGTCGACCGAGAGATCGCCGGTGGTGAACACCGGCTTTTCGCCCTGCTGCTGGAATTTGTGGCGCAGCGCCACGCGGATTCTGGCGACCAGTTCGTTCATGCCGAACGGCTTGGTGACATAGTCGTCGGCGCCCAGTTCCAGTGCGGCGACGATGCCGGCCTCATCGGTGCGGCTGGACAGGATGACCACGGGGACGTCGAGCCCGTCGTCGCGCCATTTGCTTAAAAGGTCGAGGCCGCCCATGCCGGGCAAGCCGAGATCGAGCAAGATCAGATCCGGCTTTGCCGCCTCGACGAGTTCAATCGCAGCCTTTGCGTTGGGCGCCTCGCTGACCGCATAGCCCTGGCTGCCGAGGCCGACGCGCAGCAGTTTGCGGATCGGCGGCTCGTCATCGACCACCATTATGCTGACGTTGGAAGTTGTCATGCCGGATCACCAGATGTTTGCCCGTCCGCACTCTGTTCGTCCATGCCGGGCGATTGTGCCGGCCTCGGCATGCGGATGGTGAAAACGGCGCCCGGCCGGTCGCTGCGGTTCGCCGCCGTGATCGTGCCGCCCATCGCCTCGATGAAGCCGCGGCAGATCGATAGGCCGAGCCCTGTGCCGGCCTGGACCTGGTCACGCTTGCGCACGCGGTAGAAGCTGTCGAAGATCCGCTCGAGGTCGCCGGGTGGAATGCCCGGTCCCTCATCCATGACCTGAAGCACGACGGCGCCATTGTCGACCCAGCCCTGCATGCGGATGGTTGATCCCGGTGGCGCGTATTTTGCGGCGTTGTCGAGAAGGTTGAACAGTGCCTGCTCGAACAGGACGGGATCGAGCTTCAGCATCGGCAGGTCGGCCGGAATGTCGATCTCGGTCTTGTGTTCGGCAATGATCTTGCGCGCCCGCTGCAAGGCAGAGCCAACGACATCGCCGACATAATGGAGGGCGAAATTCGGCTCCATGGCTCCGGATTCGATCTTGGTCATGTCGAGCAGGTTGGCGATGAAGCGGTTCAGCCGTTCGGATTCATCGAGCACGGTGGTCAGCAACTCGGCCCGATCGTTTTCGGGCAATGAGGGTGCATATTCCCGCAGCGTTCCGGCCGCGCCCATGATGGCCGCAAGCGGCGTCTTCAGATCATGCGAGATTGAGGTCAGCAGCGCCGAGCGCAAGCGGTCGGCCTCGGCCGCCAGCTTGGCGCGATCGACATCGGCGACCAGCTGGATGCGCTCGATGGCGACTGCCGCCTGGTCGGCCAGCGCATCGAGCAGGCGCTGCTGCTCGGGCGTCAGCAACGGCCCCTGCTTGTCGTTGTCGAGGCCGACGACGCCGATGGCCGTGCGGCCCGTGCGCAAGGGCAGATAGAGGCGCTTGGCGCCGGGCAGCGTGTCGGCGCCACGGCCGGCGGCACGGTTGTGCTCCCAGGCCCAGCGGGCGGCGGCGATGTCGGCCTCGGCCAGCGTGTCGTCGGGCGGATAGCCGGCCTTGACGGTGATCGTGCCGTCCTCCGGCAACAGCAGCACCACGCGCAGCTTCAGCATCGAGGCGATCTGGAAGGCGGTGGCCCACAGCACGTCGTCAAGCGTGCCGGCGCCGGCGAGCTTCTTGGAGAATAGGTAGATATCCTCCGTTGCCCGGGCCCGAGAGCGGGCGGCGACCGCCTGGCGCTGCACGCGTGCCGTCAGATTGCTGGCGATGACGGCAACGACGAGAAAGACCGCGAGCGCCACGATGCTTTCGGGATCCCGGATCGTCAGCGTGTAGCGCGGTTCCAGGAAAAAAAAGTTGAAGGCAAGGGCACTGACGAGACAGGCGTACAGAGCCGGCCACAGACCGCCGGTCACCGCTGACGTCAGCACCCCGATCAGAAAGATGATCGCGAGATTGCGAACGTCGAGAAACTGGTCGAGAATGGCCGCGAAGCCGAGCGAGCCGGCAACGAAGGCCGTCGCCTTGAGATAGGGCCAGGCATCGAACTGCCACTGCTCGTCCGCTGTCTTGACGTTTCGCGAGGCCGCGTCGTTGCCGCGCTCGTTTCCCGAAATGACATGGACGCTGATGTCGCCGGCGTTGCGGATCAGATCGTAGGTGAGCGATCCCTCGATCAGTTCGCGCCAGCGCGAACGGGTCGGCCTGCCGACGACGATATGGGTGAAATTGTTCGCTGTGGCGTGGCGCACGATATCCTGGGCGACGTTCTGGCCCGGTATGGTCGTCACCTCGGCGCCGAGCTGCTCGGCCAGGCGCAACAGCGTCGCCAGCCGGTCCTTGTCCTCCTCCGACATGGCGGCTGAACGCGGTGTGTCGACATGCAGCGCCGTCCAGGGGGCGCGCAGCCGGTCGGCCAACCGGCGCGCATAGCGGATGCGGGCGGCTCCGCCCGGACGCGCGTCGACGCAGACGAGCACCCTTTCGCCCGCCGCCCACGGGCCCTGGATGGCGTGCGACTGCATGTGGTTGAGCAGCTGTTCGTCGACGCGCTGGGCAGTGCGGCGCAGCGCCAGTTCGCGAAGCGCCGTCAGATTGCCGGGCGAGAAATAGTTTTCGACCGCACGCTGGGCGGTGTTGGGGAAATAGACCTTGCCTTCCTTCAACCGTTTGATCAGGTCGTCGGGCGTGAGATCGATGATCTCGATATCGTCGGCTTGGTCGATGATGGAGTCCGGAACCGTTTCGCGCACCCTGACGCGGGTGATCTGCGCCACGACGTCGTTCAGGCTCTCGACATGCTGGATGTTGAGCGTGGTGTAGACGTCGATGCCGCGTGTGAGGATTTCCTGGACGTCGAGATAGCGCTTGGGGTGGCGGCTGCCCGGCGAGTTGGTGTGGGCGAGCTCGTCGACCAGCACGAGCGCGGGACGGCGGGCGAGGATGGCGTCGATGTCCATCTCGTCCAGCACGCGGTCCTTGTAGCTGACCTTCTGGCGCGGGATGACCTCGTAGCCGTCGACCAGCGCCAGGGTTTCCTTGCGGCCGTGGGTTTCGACGATGCCGATCACCACGTCGACGCCGTCAGCCAGCCTGGCGCGGCCGGCCATGAGCATCTCGTAGGTTTTGCCGACACCGGGTGCTGCGCCGAGAAATATCCGCAGACGGCCGCGCTCTTCCCGTTCCGCATGCTCGAGCAGTGCGTCCGGAGAGGGTCTGTTGTCGCTGCTTCTGTCGTCCGGCATCAGGCTCGATCATGAACGGCGCCGGGGATGGTGTCGATCCCCGACGCCAGGCTTCAAAGACTGTCTCTCACTTGGTTTCGTCCAGCGCCAGGTTGAGCGCCAGCACATTGACGACCGGCTCACCGAGGAAGCCGAGTTCGCGGCCTTCGACGTGGCTGTCGACGAGCGCCTTGATGCTGGCCTCGTCGATGCCCCTGGCCTCGGCCACCCGAGCGACCTGGAAATAGGCGGCCTCCGGGCTGATGTCAGGGTCAAGGCCGCTGCCTGAGGTGGTGACCAGATCGATCGGCACTGGCTGGTTGGGGTTTTCCGCCTTCAGTTTTTCGGCGTCGCCCTTGATGCGGTCGATCAGCCTGGGGTTGGTCGGGCCGAGATTGGAGCCGCTTGAGGCGGCGGCGTTGTAACCGTCGCCGGCAGCCGACGGGCGGCCATGGAAATAGTTGTCGCCGGCAAAGCCCTGGCCGATCAGCTCGGAACCGATCACCTTGCCGTCCTTTTCGATCAGGCTGCCATTGGCCTGGTGCGGAAACAGCGCCTGCGCGATGCCGGTCATACCCAGCGGATAGATCAGGCCGGTCAGCACGGTGAAAAAGACAATCATGACGATTGCGGGTCTTATCTGGGTGAGCATGAAATTGGGTCCTTAAGCGAGGCCGAGGCCGGTGACGATCATATCGATCGCCTTGATGCCGACGAACGGGACGATGATGCCGCCGAGGCCATAGACGAGCAGGTTGCGGCTGAGCAGGGCGCCGGCGCCGATGGCGCGGTATTTGACGCCTTTCAGTGACAGCGGGATCAGCGCGATGATGATCAGCGCGTTGAAGATGATCGCCGACAAAATGGCGCTCTGCGGCGTCGCCAGATGCATGACGTTGAGCGCCTGCAGCGGGCCGGTCATCTGCCCCGGCGCGACGTAGAAGACGGCGAACATGGCCGGGATGATGGCAAAGTATTTGGCAACGTCGTTGGCGATCGAGAAGGTGGTCAGCGAGCCGCGCGTCATCAGCAGCGCCTTGCCGATCTCGACGATCTCGATCAGCTTGGTCGGGTCGCTATCGAGGTCGACCATGTTACCGGCCTCGCGCGCGGCGACCGTGCCGGTGTTCATGGCGACGCCGACATCGGCCTGGGCAAGAGCGGGCGCATCGTTGGTGCCGTCGCCGCACATGGCGACCAGCTTGCCCTTGGCTTGTTCGTCGCGGATCAGTTTCAGCTTGTCCTCGGGCGTGGCCTGGGCAAGGAAGTCGTCGACGCCGGCTTCGGCGGCGATCGCGGCCGCAGTCATCGGATTGTCACCAGTGATCATCACGGTACGGATGCCCATCTTGCGCAATTCCGCGAAACGCTCGCGAATGCCGCCCTTGACGATGTCCTTGAGGTGGACGACGCCGAGCAGCCGCCCGTCGCGTTCGACCGCCAGCGGCGTGCCGCCCGCCTTGGCGATCTCGTCGGCGATCGCCTGCAGGTCGCGCAGCGTTTCCGTGGCTGGCCTTGCACCATGGCTGACCGATGTCGCCTGGCTGACATGGGCAACCACGGAATCGACCGCACCCTTGCGGATCGAAGAGCCATCGATGTCGACACCGCTCATGCGGGTCTGCGCGGTGAAAGGCACGAAGGTGGCATGCAATGTCGCCATGTCGCGGCCGCGGATGGCGTATTTCTCCTTGGCCAGCACGACGATCGAGCGTCCCTCAGGCGTCTCGTCAGCGAGCGAGGCCAGCTGTGCGGCGTCGGCCAGTTCCTGTTCGGTGACGCCTTTAACCGGTCGGAATTCCGTCGCCTGGCGGTTGCCGAGCGTAATCGTCCCGGTCTTGTCGAGGAGCAGCGTGTCGACGTCGCCGGCGGCCTCCACGGCACGACCGGACATAGCCAGCACGTTGAAGCGCACCAAGCGGTCCATGCCGGCAATGCCGATGGCCGACAGCAGCGCGCCGATGGTTGTCGGTATCAAGGTGACGAACAGCGCGACCAGCACGGTCACCGGGATGTAGCCGCCGGAATAGGAGGCAAAGCTCGGGATCGTCGCGGTGGCGAGCACGAAGATCAGCGTCATGCCGACGAGCAGGATGTTGAGCGCGATCTCGTTGGGTGTCTTCTGGCGCGCGGCACCCTCGACCAGCGAGATCATGCGGTCGAGGAAGGTGTGGCCGGATGCGGCTGATATGCGCACGCGGATCCAGTCAGACAACACCTGGGTGCCGCCGGTGACGGCCGAGCGGTCGCCGCCGGATTCGCGGATGACGGGTGCGGACTCGCCGGTGATCGCCGCCTCATTGACCGAGGCCACGCCTTCGATCACTTCGCCGTCGGACGGGATGATGTCGCCGGCTTCCACCAGCACGATGTCGCCGATCTTCAGGCTGGTTCCGGGCACCAGCCTGAATTTGGAGCGGTCCTCGCCGGCAAGCAGCTTGGCCTGTGTCTCGGTGCGCGCCTTGCGCAGCGAGTGGGCTTGCGCCTTGCCGCGGCCTTCGGCAACGGCTTCGGCGAAGTTGGCAAACAGCACGGTGAACCACAGCCAGATGATGATCTGCAGGGTGAAGGCGAAATCGCCGCCGCCGCCGACGAGGTCCTTGACGAACAGCACGGTGGTGAGCAGCGAGACGACGGCGACGACGAACATCACTGGATTCCTGACCAGGGTGCGCGGGTCGAGCTTGCGGAAAGCGCCGCCAATGGCGGGCACCAGGATGCGGGCATCCATGATGCTTGCGGATTTGGGCTGGCTCATTTTTGGGATCCTGTATCGGTGATGTTGGACGGCGCCGGGTGTTCGGTCTTCGGCAACAGGTGCGGAAGGCCGGTGGCCAGCAGCCACAGCACGATCAGCACGGCGGCCATGCCGAGAAAGGTTGAAAGCGTCGGGAAAGGACGAGGCTTCTTGTCCCTTCCGTTATCGTCGGGCGCTCCGCTACCGGGCGGGTGATGATCGTGCCGACGTATGTCGCTGAAGCGGGGCATGGTCATCTCAGAAAGTCTGTCCGTGGATCAGCGCCAGGTGCTCGACGATCGGGCCGACGGCGAGCGCCGGGAAGAAGGTGAGGCCGCCGACGATGATGATGACACCGACAAGCAGTCCGACGAACAGTGTGCTGTCGGTCGGGAAGGTGCCGGCGGAGGCGGGCGCCGTCTTCTTTGCTACCAGCGAGCCTGCAATGGCGAGTGCCGGAATGATGACCAGGAAGCGGCCCATCAGCATACCGATGCCGATGGTGATGTTGTACCAGGGCGTGTTGCCAGAAAGGCCGCCAAAGGCCGAGCCGTTGTTGGCTGCCGCCGAGGTGTAGGCGTAGAGAACCTCGGAGAAGCCGTGCGGGCCGCCATTGGCGATCGAGGCTACGGCGCTCGGCAGGACGACCGCGATCGCGGTGAAGATGAGCATAGCCAGCGGTAGGCACAGGATCGCCAGCATCGCCATCTTGACCTCCTTGGCCTCGATCTTCTTGCCGAGATATTCCGGCGTGCGGCCGACCATCAGTCCGGCGACGAAGACGGCGATCACGATGAACATCAGGATGCCGTAGAAGCCGGCGCCGACGCCGCCGACGATGACCTCGCCGAGCTGCATGTTGATGAGTGGGATCATGCCGCCAAGCGCGGTGAAACTATCATGCATGGCGTTGACGGCGCCGCAGGAGGCGGCGGTGGTGATGACGGCGAACAGCGCCGAGGCGGCGATGCCGAAGCGCGTTTCCTTGCCTTCCATGTTGCCGCCATTGATGCCCAGTGCATGCACCAGCGGATTGCCGGCGGCTTCGGCCCAGTAGCAGACGATGACGCCGGCGAGGAACAGCACGCCCATCGAGGCCAGGATCGCCCAACCCTGGCGCTGGTTGCCGACCATGCGGCCAAACACGTTGGTCAGCGCGGCGCCGAGAGCGAAGATCGTCAGCATCTGGAGGAAGTTGGAGATCCCGTTGGGGTTCTCGAAAGGATGCGCGGCATTGGCGTTGAAGAAGCCGCCGCCATTGGTGCCGAGCATCTTGATGGCGATCTGCGAGGCGACCGGGCCGAGCGCGATCGTCTGCTTGGCGCCTTCCAGCGTGGTGGCGTCGACATACGGGCCCAGCGTCTGCGGGATGCCCAGCCAGACGTTGACGAGCGTCAGCACTATGCAGGCCGGCAGGAGCACATAGAGCGTGCAGCGGGTGAGATCGACCCAGAAATTGCCGATCGACTTGCCCGACGCGCGGGCGAAGCCGCGGATCAGCGCCACCGCAATTGCGACGCCGACCGCGGCAGACATGAAATTCTGCACCGTCAGGCCGGCCATCTGCACGAGATAGGACATCGTGCTTTCGCCGCCGTAATTCTGCCAGTTGGTGTTGGTGACGAAGCTGACGGCGGTGTTGAAGGCGAGGTTGGGCTCGACAGCGGTCATGCCCGCCGGATTGTAAGGCAAGACGCCTTGCAGGCGCTGCAGGACATAAAGCACCAGGAAGCTGGCGAGGCTGAAGAAGATGATGCCTGCCGCATAGGTCGTCCAGTGCTGCTCTTCGCGTTCGCTGGTTCCCGAGATGCGGTAGAGGCTGCGTTCAACCGGACCAAGTATGGGCGAGAGAAAGGTGCGATCGCCGTTGAAGACGCGATACATGTAGCCGCCGAGCGGCTTCACGAGCAAAACGACGATCCCGCAATAGACGAGAATCTGTATCCATCCGATCAGTGTCATGAGAATAGCTTTCCGTGCCTTGCACCAAGAGCGATCAGAAGCGTTCTGGGCGAACGAGGGCGTATGTCAGGTAGACGAGCAGGAGCAAGGTCACGCCGCCACCGAGGATGTAATCGACAAGCATGGTGCGGTCCTTCCGTCTAAAGCGCGTCGCAGGCTTTGATGTAGGCGAGGGAAAGGGCGAAAAACAAAACGCCGATCCCGATGATGACAATGTCCATTCTTGTTGTTCCTTGTACTTGAGCGCCATTGGATGGCGGCCAGAAATTCCATGAAAACGATCCGCCGTTTCCCTGGGGATCACGGCGTACGGCGCGTTTTGCTTGGCACGGAATATGGACCCGATCGCCATAAAGGTTCGAGACGGGGCCGGGAGGAAAGATATAAAATTCCTATAAAGATTTCGAGCCAATGTGGTCGCAGAAGCCTCTTGCGGTGGCGCCGTCTTTCGAAACAATGAGCGCCTCAGACGAGGGAAACAGATGCTCGACATGGCTCCATCGAAACAGGCGTCCACCTGGCTTTCCGCCCTTGCGCGGGCGCTGGAAGCTGATGACGCCGAGGCCGCCGCCAACCTGTTCATCGACGACTGCTACTGGCGCGATCTGCTCGCCCTCACCTGGAACATCACGACGATGGAAGGCCGGGACGCCATCCGCGACATGCTGAAGACGACGCTGGCGACGGCGAAGCCCTCGCACTGGAACCTGTCGGGCGAAGCGACGTCGGATTTGGGCACCGTCGAAGCATGGTTCACCTTCGAAACGTCTGTCGCGCGCGGCGAAGGGATCTTGCGCCTCAAGGAGGGCCGCTGTCGGACGCTGTTTACGGCGATGCGCGAGCTCAAAGGGTTCGAGGAACAAAAGGGTCCGGCGCGGCCGCTCGGCATCCGTCACAAGGCCGATCCTGAGCGCGAGACATGGGCGGAGGCGCGGGCACGCGAGACCCGTGACCTCGGCGCCACCGAGCAGCCCTATTGCCTGGTCATCGGTGGCGGGCAGGGCGGCATCATGCTCGGCGCGCGGCTGAGGCAGCTCGGCGTGCCCACCATCGTCATCGAGAAGAATGCGCGGCCCGGCGATTCCTGGCGCAACCGCTACCGCTCGCTCGTGCTGCACGACCCGGTCTGGTACGACCATCTGCCCTACATTCCGTTCCCCGAGAACTGGCCAGTGTTCACGCCCAAGGACAAGATGGGCGACTGGCTGGAAATGTACACCAGGGTGATGGAGCTCAATTACTGGGTCGCCACCAAATGCATCAGCGCCACTTACGACGAGGCCGAAAAAGTCTGGACGGTCGTGGTCGACCGCGTCGGCCGGCACATTACGCTGAAGCCCAGGCACATCGTCTTTGCCACTGGCGCCTATGGACCGCCGCGCCAGATCGACCTGCCGGGCGCCGAGAGCTTCAAGGGCGAGCTCCTGCATTCCAGCCAGTACTCCAGCGGCGAGAAATTCCGCGGCAAAAAGGTCGCCGTCATCGGTGCGGCTAGTTCGGGACACGATGTCAGTGTCGACCTCTGGGAGAGCGGCGCCGACGTCACCATGATCCAGCGTTCGCCGACGACGGTGGTGAAATCCGACACGCTGATGGAAGTCGGTTTCGAGATCTTTTCCGAGAAGGCCCTGGCGCGCGGCATCACCACCGACAAGGCCGACCTGATCGTCGCATCGACGCCGTTCGCGCTGGTGCCAAAGGGCCAACGGGATCTCTACGAGGTGATCAAGGAACGCGACGCGTCGTTTTACGATCGGCTGCGCGCCGCCGGCTTCGCCATCGATTTCGGCGACGACGAGACCGGGCTGTTGATGAAGGCCTACCGCACCGGCTCCGGCTACTACATCGATGTCGGCGCCTGCGAGCTGATCATCAAGGGCGAGATCAAGGTGAAGAGCGGCGTCGGCATAAAGTCACTGACACCGAGCGGTATCCTGTTCGACGACGGCAGCGAGTTGGCGGTCGATGCAGTCATCTCGTGCACCGGCTATCAGTCGATGAACGAGACGGTGGCGGCGATCGTCTCGCGCGAGGTCGCCGACAAGGTCGGGCCGTGCTGGGGCCTCGGCTCCGGCGTGAAGGGCGATCCCGGCCCGTGGCAGGGCGAGCTGCGCAACATGTGGAAGCCGACGGCGCAGGACGCGCTGTGGTTCCACGGCGGCAATCTGGCGCTGTCGCGATTTTACTCGAAGTACGTGGCGCTGCAGATCAAGGCGCGGATGGAGGGGATTGCGACGCCGGTTTATGGGAAACCGAGCAACGCCAGGTAAGGTTCGACCCCCACTCCGTCGAGCTTCGCTCGACACCTTTCCCCGATCGACGGGGGAGAGGAAAGGCGCGAGTTCGCCAACCTTGGCGCCCTTCCTCTCCCTCCGGAGGGGGGAGAGGTGGCGCTGCGAAGCAGCGACGGGGGGAAGCCATTCGTCAAACGCACATATGCCGCAAGCCAGGCATAACCTTGCCGGCCAAGATCAGCTAATCGTGCCGATGGCCGAAATGCCTTGCCGCGACCTCGACATGCGTGTGATGCGCATGCGGCTCGAACCTCTCGGTCTCGTTGTGATCAGCTGCCTCGTTCGGCCACCAGACACCACCGACGGCGATGCCTTCCGACACCAGCCGCTGATCAGAAACCAGCGCGGCTCCGACCGCATCGACGAAAGTGAAACGTCCCTGCCGCAGCCTGAGCACCGCGACATCGCCCGCGCCGCCTACCTTAAGCGTGCCAAGCTCCGGCCTGGCGATCGCCTCAGCCGGGCGTTGCGTCGCCGCTCGCAGCACTTCGATCAGCGGCATGCCAAGCGCCATCAGCTTCGACATGCAGACGAGAATGTCGAAGGCTGGACCGTCGACGCAGTAGAGATGCACGTCGCTTGAGATGACGTCGGGCGCCAGACCCTCTGCTAGCATTGCCTTCGCGACAGTGAAGTCGAATGAGCCCATGCCGTGGCCGATGTCGAAGATGACGCCGCGTTCGCGCGCCAGATACATGTCCGGCCGCACCGCGCCCGAGGCAAAGACCGGCGCGTTGGGGAACGGCCGGAAGCAGTGGGTGAGGATATCGCCGCGGCGCAGGCGCGGCAGCACTTCCGAGCGACCGGGCGGCGGCTCGTCTATATGCGCCATCAGCGGCAGGCCGGCCTGGTCGGCGGCTTCGAGCGCGAGGTCGACCGGCACAATGCCGCTGGTGCCGCCGGCATGCTTGCCGGAGCGCACTTTCACGCCAACGACGACATCGGCGTGCTCGCGCACCGCAGCCACCGTCTCGCGCGGTTCGCAGAGCCTGAGATCACTGCATTCGCCGACCGAGACCGTCTGCGAAAAGCCGAAAATGCCGGCGAAGGAGATGTTGACATAGGCCAGGATGCGCACCTTCGAGCGCTCGATGACATGGCGGCGAAAGCCGAGGAAATTGCCGGCGCCGGCACTGCCGGCATCGATGAAGGTGGTGGTGCCGCTCTTGGCCGCCAGGCGGTCGGCGTCGACGCCGAGCGAGGTGCCGCCCCAGTAGACATGGCTGTGCAGGTCGATGAGGCCGGGCGTGACGATGCAATCGCGGGCGTCGACGACCTGCGTGGAGTGCTCGGCATCGATGGCCGCCTCGATGGCCGCGACGCGGCCATCGGCGATGGCGACATCACGCACGGCGTCCAGACCCGAGGCCGGATCGATCAGGCGGCCGCCCTTGATCAGGAGATCGAACTGCATCGGCGACTGCCTCCGTATCTGGTCTTAGTATCTGTAGGCGATCAAACCGGCCGGTAGGCGACGGCTTCGACCTCGATCTTGATGTCGATCATCAGCCGCGATTCGACCGTGGTGCGGGCCGGCGGATTGTTCGGAAAGTGCCTGGCGTAAACGGCATTGAAGGCGCCGAAGTCGCGTGCGTCCTCGAGCCAGACCGTGGTCTTGACGACATCGTCCATGGTGCAGCCGGCCAGCGCCAGTGCCGCCTCAACATTCTGAAGCACCTGCTCCGTCTGTTCCGTAATGCCGCCCTTGACCACGATGCGGTCGGCATCGACCGGCACCTGGCCGGAAATATAGACAAAATCGCCGGCGCGCACCGCCGGCGACAGCGGCACATGCGATGTTCCAAAACACTCTTTGGGCAAGGGAAACTCCTGTTCAAAATGGCGGGCCGCGCCCCGTTTTCGCCGACGGCTCTACGCCTGTCCCCGTGATCCTCATAGGGGCGTTTTGGGAATGCAAGATTTTTCCAGATGCGTGTTGCTTTATCAAAGGACGGCCAGCATCTTGCGCCTCGCATTTTCCCGACAGGAGATTTTTTGAATGACCTTCGACAAGAACCCGTTCCCGGAAGGCGACGCCGATCGTCATGCGCTGTGGGAAATGCTGGTGCGGCGCGACATCGACGCCTTCATCGGCCAGGATTGGTCGATGGTCGAGGACGATTTCATTGAAGAGAGCTTCTTTGGCATGCATGCGCATTTCCTGAGCGATGCCGATGCCTGGCGGCTGCAATTCCCGTCGCTTGGCGTCTATCGCGACGAATGGCTGCGGCAAGCCAAGGAGACGGCGGCGACCAAATTCGCCGAGCCGCTGCGTGAGGCGCTGTTTCGCGTCACCAACATGCGCGACGTCGACGTCGACGGCGACCGCGCCGTGCTGCACAAGAAGTTCAACGGGTCTATCGCCAAGGCCGACGGCAGCGTCGACAAGCTGAAATGGCAGACGCTGTATTTCTGTCGGAAAGTGTCGGGCCGCTGGAAGATCGCCGGCTTCGTCGGCTATATGCCGCATCCCCTCGGGAACTGAGGCACACCCCTCGCTGTAGGATCGGGTTAGTGCCGGCCCTCGCGCACAAACACGCACGCTTCCCGAGCGGCGGCGGAAAACGCCCGGCGCGCCGTGCCGACCGCGCGACGCTGCTCCATCGCATCCATCATCGCTTTCAGCGCAGAGCGGTATTTCGGGCCGCGCTCTTCGTCCGGCCACCCGTCGACCAGCAGGGAGGCTGCCTGGACAGTTCCGGTAACGGTCAGACCGCTGCCTTCGCTTTCGATGGTCACGGGTACGTCGAATTGTTCATCACGCATTGCCGCTACTCCTGGAACTCTACTCTTTGTTTTACGCAATTCCGGACGGAAAACCGCTCACACTTTTCCTGGAATTGCTCTGACTTAAAGACAGTCGAAACGGCGCAATCCGCGTTTCGTTCCACAGGGGCTAGCGGGAGCGGTGGTCGAACACGACTGCCATGGTCTTACCAATTGCCGCCATGACGATGAGTTCGACCAGATCGTCGTCGCTGTCGATACAGGTGGGATCCATGCGGCGGATGGCGTCCAGCGCCGCCCTTGTCGAGACGGTATCGCCGGCGCGGAATTTGGAAAGCGCAGAGGAAACAAGGTTCTGGGCTGTCAGGTCGATGACAGCTACGCTTGCTTCAACGTTCATTGGCTTCCTCCTGCCAAGAACCCTCTCCCGCAGGAATGATACGCCGAACACCGGCGCACGCCAGCGGAATCGTGGTCCGACCAGATTGCCGAGAGGGCACATTTGCGTGTTTGATAAGGTCCAGCCAACAGCGTCCAGGACCAGCCCGGAAATGAAACTGTACTTCAGCCGCAATCCCAATCCCCGCCTCGCCGTTGCGACGGCACGCCATCTGCAGGCCAAGGTCGAGTTTGAGTTCGCGGCACCCATGGCGCCAGGTCAGGCCGAGCGGTTCCGACCGCTCAATCCCAATCTTACCCTGCCGACATTGGCATGGCCGGGCGGCAGCCTCTGGGAGGCCGACGCCATAGCCTGCCTGCTGTCGCGCGCGGCGAGTTCGGATTTCTGGCGCAGCGGCGACGATCAGCCGGACATGATCCGTTGGCTGAGCTGGGGCAAGGAGAATTTCGTCAGGGCCTGCGACACCGTGCATTTCGAGCGCGGCACCAAGCAGCGCTACGGGATTGGACCGATAGACCAGGGCAAGGTCGAGGACGGGCTGGCGGAGTTCCGCATCGCGGCAGCGATCCTTGAGGCGGAGCTCGCCCGACGGCAATGGCTGGTCGGCAGCTCGCTTTCCTATGCCGATTTCCGCATGGCAACGTTCCTGCCCTTCAACGATGTCGCGGGCTTGCCGCTGGGTGATTATCCCTCTGTCTTCGCCTGGTATCGCCGGCTCGAGGCCATCGACGCCTGGCGCGATCCCTTCGACGGGCTGGAAGCGCCGCATCTGTCGCCGGTGATATCAGCTTGAAGCGCCTTTCCGTGGCGGCAGGCGGTCTGACGTGTGGCGCATTGGCAGCATAGGTGTGGAACAGCCGCCCAGCGGCCTTGGCGCGCTCGACGGCCTGCAGTCAGGTTGATAAGCCCTCTCCTCAAGGAGAGTCGTGACATGACCGTAGCCATCGAGATGGGACAGACGACGGTGGGTGCGCCGGCGGCGCTCGACCTTGAGGAACTGCTGGCGACCCGCCTCCTGGTGCAGGGCAATTCCGGCTCCGGCAAATCGCACCTCTTGCGCCGGCTCCTGGAGCAGAGCGCGCCCTGGGTGCAGCAGACCATCATCGACCCCGAAGGCGATTTCGTCTCGCTGGGCGACCATTACGGTCATCTGGTCATCGACGCCGAGGAGCATACGGAGCGCGGCCTGCAGGCGGCCGGCGAGCGTGCACGCATCCACCGCGTCTCCACTGTGCTCAATCTCGAAGGGCTGGATGCCGAGAACCAGATGCGGCGCGCCGCCGCCTTTCTCGGCGGCCTGTTCGAGGTCGCGCGCGAGCATTGGTACCCGATGCTGGTGGTGGTCGACGAGGCGCAATTGTTCGCGCCCGCGGTGGCCGGTGAGGTGTCGGACGAAGCGCGCAAACTCTCGCTCGGCGCCATGACCAACCTGATGTGCCGCGGCCGCAAGCGCGGCCTGGCCGGCATCATCGCCACACAGCGCCTGGCCAAGCTCGCCAAGAATGTCGCGGCCGAAGCCTCCAATTTCCTCATGGGCCGCACCTTCCTCGATATCGATATGGCGCGCGCCGCCGACCTTCTGGGCATGGAGCGCCGTCAGGCGGAGGCGTTTCGCGATCTCGAGCGCGGCCACTTCATGGCGCTCGGACCGGCGCTGTCGCGCCGGCCGCTCGGCGTGCGCATCGGTCCGACCGATACAAGCCCGCGCAACGGCACGCCACGGCTGATGGCGATGCCGGAATCAGCGCTTGAGGACGCCCGCGCCATCATCCTGGCGGCGCCGCCGCCCGAGACGATGCGGGCGCCGCGCCGGGTGGCATCGCCGGACCTGCTCGACCAGCTGATGGCGGCAAAGTCCGCGGCAATGGAAATCCGCCCCGAACCGGCGGAGCCGGAAATCAGCGCCGAGGACCTGGCCGAGCGGCGCGGGCGCGTCGACCGCGTGCTGCGCGCCATACTGGCGCAACCGGATGCGGGTTTTCGCGTCATCGGCGTGCTCTATCAGGAGTTCGTCGTCCGCTGCCGCATCGAGGGCCTCGCCTCCGATGTTCCGGACCTGCCGGAATTCCGCCGCATGCTGACGCGCGCCCGCGCCGGGCTTGGCGCCGATATGGTGGAAGATGACGGCTGGCAGGACGTCTCCGTGCGCGCCTCGCTGCTGCCCGAGGACATGCAAGGCGTGTTCATGATGATCGCGCGCGCCGCCAAGGAGGGCTCGCCGTGCCCGAGCGACGCAGCCATCGCGCGTGCCTATGGTTCGCATTCGCTGCGCCGGGCCAGGCGGCTGCTCACCTATATCGAGGAGCAGGGCCTCATCGTCTGCCAACTCGACGGAACCGGCCGGCGCACAGTGACGCTGGTCGAACTCGCCTGGGCGACAGCGCCGGGCGACCCCAATGCCGTGGAGGCGGAGCAGGGGAGTTTGGCGCTTTAGCCGGCGCGAAGGGTGGGTGCGGTTCTGAACAAGATGTGTTTCGCCGATCGGCGCGCGGCGAATTATGATGGATTTTCGAGAATCGCAGAACGGGTTCGGGCGGGAGGGTTGTTCGGTGCGGTTGAAATCTCTGGCTGTTTTCATGCTAGGCATCATCGCCGTTGCCGGCATCGCCTTGACGGTGTCGGCCCGGTCCTTTGCCGCGTCGTCCGATATACCGGGCTGGCTGCAGGCCCATGTCGGCGATGGCGACGGCGAGATTTCGCAGGTTGTGCTGGATCGGGCGCGGGCGCTTTATCAGAACAAGGTTGCGCAGGGCGCGGTCAGGAACGCCTGCTATTTCGCCATGGATGCGACGCGGCCCGGCGATCTCGGCAATGGCGTGCTCGGGCGCCGCTACTACGTCATCTGCGAGGCCAAACAGTCGTTCCACGCGATTTCGTCAGGGCATGGCGGCGGCCGCAATCTGAAGGGCGTGGTCGATTTCTCCAACGGGAAACGCTGCGCGAAAAACTTCGGCAATGCCCTGGATTCGTCGTTGACGACCGGCGGCGCCTATATGACCTCCGAGGCAAAGACCTCGTTCAAGGGTTTTTACCGCGTCGGCGCAAAAAAGGATCAGGCGCTTATGCGCACCTTCATCCAGTTCGACGGCGAGGGCGAGACTGCGAACGCCCGGCAGCGGGTGATCGGCGGCCACGCGGCGCGGCTGCTGAAGGGAATGTGCCTGCGCAAGAACCCGAACAGCTCCTACGCCGACCATGACGGCTTCGTGCCGTACGGCAAGCTGGTGGATTACGCCGGCGGCCGCAGCAATGGCTGCACAAGCTGGTCGCCGGCCGATGCCGATCAGATCATTTCGATGGTGAAGGGTAATCCGACGACGCTCTACATCTACCCGGAATCGCGCGACATCGCCGCTGTTGGGAAAGCCGGCGCCTATTGGAACGCGTCCTGCCTGAAGGAGATCGGCAAGCCGAAATTCTGGCCACGCAAGAGCCTCGAGCCGATCATCGCACAATACAAGAAGGACAATCCGCCACCGCCACCGCAGCCGCTGCCGATCTGCACCGGATCGTGAGGCAATGAGCACTCGGCTCGGCATTGTCGGCGGCGCGGGCTGGCCGCGCCGCCATCGATTGCGATGGGTGGGCTCTACTGGTTGATCTCAGGCTCGACGAGCTTTGCCAGGTTGCGCAGCGATTCCTGCCAGCCGAGATAGCAGGCCTCGGCCGGAATGAGGTCGGGAATGCCTGCCTGCGTGATATCGAGCTCCGTGCCGACAGAGACTTTCTTCAGGATCACGGTCACTTCGATCTGGCCGGGCAGGTTGGGATCGTCAAACCTGTCGGTGTAGCGCAGGCGCTCGCCGGGAACGAGTTCGAGATATTCGCCGCCGAAGGAATGGCTGCCGCCCGTGGTGAAGTTGCGGAAGGACATCTTGAAGGCGCCGCCAACTTTCGCGTCGAAGCTGTGCACCGAGCAGGTGAAGCCGTTCGGCGGCAGCCATTTCGCCAGCGCATCGGCCTCGGTGAATGCGCGGTAGACCTTTTCCGGGCTGGTCGCCAGAACGCGGTGCAAACGTACAGTGCTTGGCATGTTTTCGGTATCCTCTGCGGTTTCGTTGGTCGATGCCCCAAGGACGGGTGGACTTCACCCGGTCCGACATCGCATGTCAAATTTTTGGGCCCTTGCCTGCGGCCTTCCGTCCCGCAATTTTACAACCGCCGCTTCGGGCGGGCAGTCGCGTCGCGAACGAATTGCATGCATCGTCGACAATCTGCCTAAACTTTCGGCATAAGTTTCGCAATATTTATTAAAATCTGTAAAGTCTCGCCTTTAAATTGTATTAGGATCAGCTTATTAAATTCGCCATGATCTATTAAATGGTGCGCGACGATCTTCTTTGTGTACTATAGGATGATTCCCTGGAACGATGGATCAATTTAAAAGTTGATCCGAAGTGGTCGCTCGGAGATTGTCGAGCGACCAAGGCAGCACGTGCAAGGAGTGTCCGAATGAGCACCGTTCTGAACGCCAAAGGCATTCCGCTTCCCTACACCGGCGCTTCCACCCACTGGTTTTCGGCGACCGGGGGCGGGCCGCAACTCTACGGCACCTCGGGCAACGATTCCTTCTGGGGCGATACCAGCGTCAGGGTCACCATGTTTGGCGGCGCGGGCGACGACTATTACCATCTCTATTCGACGATCAACAAAGCGGTCGAGCTGCCCGGCGAGGGTATCGACACGATCGACACCTGGATGAGCTACAAGCTCCCCGACAATTTCGAGAACCTCGTCGTCACCGGCGCCAATCACTACGCGTTCGGAAATTCGCTCGACAACATCATCAAAGGCGGCACCAGCGGCCAGACGTTCGACGGCGGCCTGGGCAACGACGTACTGATCGGCGGCGGCGGCGCTGACACCTTCATCATCACCAAGGGCCACGGCAGCGACCTGATCACCGATTTCGGCGCGGACGACACCATTCGCCTCAATGGCTACGACTTCATGTCGTTCGACGCCGTCATGGCGCACATGATGCAGGCGGGAGCGAACGTTGCGCTGACCCTCGGATCCGACGAGGTGCTGGTGTTCAACAACACCACCATCGACAAGCTGCAGCCCGGCCAGTTCGAACTGCCGATCGACAAGTCGGGCATGACGCTGTCATTTTCCGACGACTTCAACACGCTGAACCTTCACAATAGCCAAGGCGGCACGTGGGACACCAACTTCTGGTGGGGCGCGCCGAACGGCAGCACGTTGACCCAGAACAACGAGCTGCAGTGGTATATCGACGCCAATTACGCGCCGACGAGTTCCGTCCACCCGTTCAGCGTGGCAAACGGCGTGCTTACCATCACCGCGGCGCAGGCGCCGGCGGACATCAAGCCGCTGATCAACAACTACGAATACACCTCCGGGCTCCTGACCACACACGACTCCTTCTCGCAGACCTATGGCTATTTCGAAATGCGGGCCGACCTGCCCGAAAACACCGGGGCCTGGCCGGCTTTCTGGCTGCTGCCGGAAGACGGCTCATGGCCGCCGGAGCTGGATGTCGTGGAAATGTACGGCCAGAACCCGAACCAGCTTCTGATGACCGCGCACACGAATCAGACGGGCCAGCACACCACGGTCTCGTCGACGGTGAATGTCTCGGACACCGCGGGCTTCCACACCTATGGCCTGCTGTGGACACCGGACGAGCTGGTGTGGACCTATGATGGCGTAAAGGTCGCCGAAGCGGCGACGCCGTCCGATATGCACAGCCCCATGTACATGCTGGTCGATCTCGCGGTCGGCGGTCAAGCCGGCGCGCCGCCGGACCATCTCGCGACGCCAGCACAGATGAAGATAGACTATATCCACGCCTATACGCTGGACGATGTGCAGCAGAGCCATCTGAGCACAACAGGCGAGCACGCGGTCTAGATGTCGCGGGGCCGCTCGCCGCTCAGGAATGCGGCCATCCGGCCCGGCCTGCGCCCGGTCTTCCTGCGCGCCGTCGCCGATATCGGCGTCTTCTCGTTACTGATCAACATCCTGCTTCTGGTCATCCCGCTCTATCTGCTGCAGGTCTATGACCGGGTGCTGCCGTCCTCCAGCGTCGAGACGCTGCTTTATCTCTCGGCCATGGCGGTCGTCGCGCTCGCCTTCCTTGGCCTGCTGGATGCGGTCCGCGCCATCTACGCGCAGCGTATTGCGGCTACCGTCGACCAGAAACTGGGCGCGCGGACATTTGCCGCTTCGCTTGGCGCCAGATATGCCGGTAGCGCGCTGTCGCCGCTGAACGACCTTGCCACGGCCTGCGCCTTCATCAGGTCGCGCGGCGTGGCGGTGCTGTTCGACCTGCCGTTTGCGCCCGTCTTCCTCGCCTTGCTCTATTTCATCCATCCCGTGCTGTTCTGGCTGACGCTCGCAGGCGCCGTGCTTCTGTTTCTCCTGGTCGTGGCCAACCAGCTTGCCATCGGCAGGAATGATGCCATGTCGGCGGAGCGCTCTGCCGTGGCCAGCCAGGCGGAGCAGGCCTTTGCCCGCAACACCGACACGCTGCGCGCCATGGGCATGGTGCAGAACGCGGCCGCGGTTTGGGGGCAGCACGTCACTGAGGCACTGACCCTGCATGACCGGTCCGGAAGTGCCAACGCCATCTTCAGCGCGACATCGCGGTCGCTGCGCATGATGCTGCAGCTGGCGATCCTCGGCGCCGGCGCGTGGCTGGTGCTGCAGGGGCAGATGACCGCCGGCATGATCTTCGCGTCCTCGCTGGTGTCGTCGCGCGCGCTGCAGCCGCTCGACCAGCTGATCGGATCCTGGCGGCAGATCGTCGACGCCAGGCGATGCTGGAAGCGGCTGGACTCCGCGCTTGCCGCGCAACCGGCGCAGGCGCGCAAGCTCGCTTTGCCCGAACCGTCCGGCGCGATTTCGGTGCAGGATCTTTTCTTCATCGCGCCGAATGCGGCTTTCGGCACGGAGCCGATCCTCAAGCGGCTGAATTTTGCCATCGGCGCCGGCGAAGCGGTGGCGATCGTCGGCCCGAGCGGCGCCGGCAAATCGACGCTGGCGAAATTGCTTGTCGGCGCATCGCAGCCGACCGGCGGCGCGGTCAGGATCGACGGCGCCGATCTGAGGAGCTGGGACGAAACCCAGCTTGGCATGCATATGGGCTATCTCCCGCAGGAGGTGGAGCTTTTCCCGGGATCGATCGCGCAAAACGTCGCCCGCTTCGACCCCGTTGCCGATGACGCCGCGATCGTCGACGCGGCCAGGCGCGCCGGGGCGCATGAGCTGATCCTGACGTTGCGCGACGGCTATCAGACCATGATCGGCCCGTCGCACACCGTGCTGTCGGGTGGCGAGCGGCAGCGGATCGGGCTGGCGCGCGCCTTCCACGGCAATCCCCGCATTCTGGTGCTGGACGAGCCCAACGCCCATCTCGACGGTAGCGGCGAAGCGGCGCTCGAAGCAATGTTGTCAGCCGCGCGAGGCGCGGGCGTCACGGTGCTGGTGATCACGCATCGCCCGTCGACCGCGGCGGCCTGCGACCGCGTGATGGTGCTGCGCAACGGCGCGATCGAAGCCTTCGGCCCCGCGAGCGAGGTGCTACGGCAACCCATGATCGACAAGGGCGTCGCCGGGAGCGCGGTGGTGACAGGCTCATTCGTGCCGACCGTCCGCCCGCACAGCGTCCGCTTCGGGTCATAGACAATGACTGAGCAGAGCCTTGCCCTCGAAAGCCGACCGCGCACCGACTTCCGGCGCACGGCCGTTGTCGGTTACGCGGCCATAGCGCTCTTCGCCGGCTGCTTCGGTTATTGGGCGGCGAGCGCGCCGCTCTCCGGCGCTGTGATCACGTCCGGCACGATCTCGGCAACAGGCGGCAACATCCTCATCCAGCACCCCGAGGGCGGCATCATCGAGCGGTTGCTGGTGCATGAGGGCGACCGCGTGCAACAAGGCGAACCGCTGGTCCTCCTCGACCGCACGGCAGCCGAGGCCGACCTCAACCGGCTGATCAGGCAGTCGATCGCGCTTAGGGCGAGCGGGGCGCGGCTGGAAGCGGAGCGCGACGGATCGGACATGCTGGCGCCGATCGCCGAGGCGGCACCCGCGCCGTTCCAGAGCGATTTCGACAATCTGGTGCACGAACAGCAGAAGGAGTTCGATGCCAGGCTCGCCCGGTTCCGGTCCGAGCAGTCGATCCTGGCGCAGCGCGTCGCCATGCATCGCGAGTCGGCGCTGGGCCTGGACGCGCAGAAACTGGCCATCCAGCAGCAGGCCGACATTGTGAAGAAGGAACTCGGCATCAAGACCGGGCTGCTCGACAAGGGCCTCACCAACCGCAGCGAATATTCGCAGCTTCTGCGCAGCGAGGCCGATCTGGTCGGCCAGGCCGGCGCGCTGGAGGCGGACTTGGCGGCGACCAAGACACAGATCGTCGAGGCCCAGGCGCAGGTCGAGCGCGCGACCACGCAACGCGTCGAGGAGGCCCTCACCAAGCTCGACGAGGTTCGCACCAATCTGGCCGACATCGGCGAACAGATCACGGCGGCTGAAGCGGTGCTGAAGCGCACGACGATCAAGGCGCCGGCAGCCGGCATCGTGGTGTCGTCGACCTATAATTCCAGGGGCAGCGTGATTGCACCCGGGCAGAAGATCATGGAAATCCTGCCCACCGCGCCGGGCCTCATCGTCGACGCGAAGCTGCGGCCGAGGGACGTGGATCTGGTTCGCGTCGGCCAGCCGGCGAAGCTCAGACTGTCGGCCCTGAACGCGCGCCTCACCCCTGAGGTCCCGGCGACGGTGACCCAAATTTCCGCCGACCGGCTGATCGATGAAACCAGTCATGAGGCGTATTTCCGCGCCAGACTGAAGATCACCGACACGCTGCCGCAGGGCGTGAAAGCCGAGCAGCTTTACCCGGGAACGCCGGTCGAAGCGTTTATCAGCACGGGCGACCGGACCTTCTTCGAATATCTGGCACGGCCGATGCTCGATTCGTTCGCGCGGGCGTTCACTGAGCGATAGGCGGCGGCGCCCCGCCAGCCGCGCGGCCCGGATGCCTGAGGTGGGTTGGCGTGATGCCGGTCTGCTGGCGGAAGACGCGGCTGAAATGGCCGGCATTGGGAAAGCCGCAGCGGTAGGCGATGTCGCCGATCTGCAGATCGCTTGCCTCCAGCAACGATTTCGCATGATGGACGCGCAGCGCAAGATACGCCGCCATCGGGCCGATGCCCAACTCGGCGCCGAACAGGCGCTCGACCTGGCGCCGCGACAAATTCAGGCGGGTCGCGATCTCGGCGACCGACAGCGTCTCCTGGAGGTTGCTTTCCATCAGAAGCAAAGCCCGCTTCACTGCGCGGCTTGATGCTGCGGGAAAGAGGTCGCCGACGGGCTGTACGTCCCGGCTCGATCGGATGCGGTCGAGCACGAGAATCTTGGCGGCTTTTTCCGCCGCCTTGCGGCCAATGAACTGCGACACGAAATGGCCGGCGAGGTCGGCTGCACCGGTGCCGCCGGCGCAGGTCGAGCGGCCGCGATCGACGGAAAACAGGCTGTCGGCATGGGCGTTCACGTCAGGGAACTGGCTGCGGAAGTCCTTGATGTGAAACCAACTCACAGCGGCTCTGTAGCCATCGAGCAGACCGTAGCGCGCGAGCACGAAGCTGCCCGTGCAGAGCGCCGTCAGCGGCACACCCTTTTGGGCGGCGCGAAGCAGGAAGGCCTCCTTTTCGGAGCTGAGAGTGCGGTTGGTGTCGAGCAGGCCGCCGACCACCACGACATTGTCGAACTCCTCCGGATTGCCGATCGCCTTCGTCGGCAATCCGGAGGAGTTCGACGCCTCAGCTCGCCCGGATCGGCAGGCCGCGTTCGCCGACGATCTCGCAGTCGAACTCGATCCTGCGGCTGCGGTCGCCCTCATCGCCGGCCAGACGCAGCGTGTCGATGAACAGCGACAGCGGCGACAGCGTAAAGTCGCGAACCAAGAGAAACGCAAACCGCCTGGCCATTGTATTCCGGAACTGCCCTCGACTGGATTTGGATATTGTCGCTGATATCTACGGTTTGGCACAGGCGTGCGCGTCATACACGTCAGGAGCGGCCGCAGGATGTCGGAGATGAGATTGATGACCGCAGCGCTACGATGACATACGGATGGACTAGCGGAATTGATCGGCATGGCACGGCGCGAGAAAAACCCTATCGTGTTTGTGTGATCTGTAGCGCCAGCGGAGCGGAAAATCATGACCCTGACCAATCGCGACATCGTCGAGCTGACGGCATGGCGCCGCAAGCTGCATCAGCAGCCGGAAATCTCGAACGAAGAGGAAAAGACCGCCAGGGAGGTCGTCGCTTTCCTCGCCGATACGGCGCCGGACAAGGTGCTGACCGGCCTGGGTGGTCACGGCGTCGCGGCGGTCTATGACAGCGGCAAGGCAGGTCCGACGGTGCTGTTCCGCTCGGAGCTCGACGCGCTGCCGATCGAGGAGCTTTCGGGCGTCGACCATGCCTCGCAGGTATCAGGAAAATCGCATATGTGCGGCCATGACGGCCATACCGCGATCCTCGCCGCACTCGGCCGCCAGCTTGGGCGCGAAAGGCCGGCGAGCGGCCGCGTCGTCTTGATGTTCCAGCCGGCGGAGGAGACCGGCAATGGCGCGGCCGGCGTCGTTGCCGATCCGCGCTTTGGCGAGATCGCCCCGGATTTTGCCTTCTCGCTGCACAATATGCCCGGCGTGCCGTTCGGTGAGGTCCGCCTCAGGGAAGGCGTCGTCAACTGCGCCTCGCGCGGCATTCGCATCGTGCTGGAGGGAAAGACCGCGCATTCGTCCATGCCCGAAACCGGCGTGTCGCCGATGCTGGCGATTAGCCAGTTGATGCCGGCATTGCCTGCGCTCGGACGCGGCACCTTTGCCGATGACGATTTCAGCATGGTGACCGTCACCCATGCCACGATGGGCGAGGCCGTGTTCGGCATCGCGCCCGGTCATGCCGAGGTGTGGGCGACGCTGCGCACAAGGCGCGACGAGCGCATGGCGGAGCTGGTCAGTGCCGCGGAAGCGCTGGCCGCCAGGATCGCCGGCGAGCATCGCCTGTCGGTCCGCTGCGACTATCACGAGATCTTCGTCGCCAGCGTCAACGCAGCCGACGCGGTGGAGCATCTGAACCGCGCGTTGGACGAAGAAGGTGTCGCGCGCAGCGAGGAAGCCCTGCCGATGCGCGCTTCGGAAGACTTTGGCATTTTCGGCCACAAGGCCAGGTCGGCGATGTTCTTCCTCGGCGCCGGCGAGCGCACGCCTTCGCTGCACAATCCCGACTATGACTTTCCAGACGATCTGATCCCGATCGGCTCGGCAATCTTCATGCGCACGGCGCGCAACCTTTTGGGCTGAGCGGCTGTGTGAAATCCGCATCCTGAAGCTGCCTTTTTGCGGCTCGAATCATCCTGTAGTCGCCGTCCTAAATTAGGAGGGGCTTGCGGATGAGGATTGCAATGGTTGTCGCGTTGACCGCGACAGTGGCGGGATGCGTCAGTTCTCCGGCCCAGTACGGCGCGTCGCTTTCGCCGCAGGATCCGAAATGGGCGACGCCGGAATGTCAGCAGGCCCGCACCGATGCCATGAATTACGACCAGCGCGAGAAGGGGCAGCCGGGATGGGGCTTCGGCGTGCTGCTTGGGCCGTACAGCATGGGCCTCGTCGCGGCGGCAAAGGAGCATCAGCAGCAGCAGCGAAGGCTGATTGCCCGCCAGGTGCATCTGCAGTGCTCGAGCCTGCCACTGCCGGAGGACCTGGACTTCGATCCGCAAATCTACGCGCCAAAGCCAGCGAAATATCCGTAGGGCCGCACTTTTTGGCTTGCCCGACAGCAATTGCAGAGATCGGCCCCAGTGGGGGAACGCCTTATGCGATTGCCCTCGCCTTGCCCACTCACACCAACCTCTGCCCGCCATCGATGTGGATCGTCTCGCCGGTCATGAACTCGGCCTCCATCAGATAGAGATAGGCCGGCGCGACATCGGCCGGCGCGGCTACCTTGCCCACAGGCAAGCGCTCGGCCATGGCGGCGAAGTAGCCGGACTTCGCCTCGCCGACCAGCTCGTCCCACATAGGCGTATCGACCCAGCCGGGCGAGACGATGTTGACGCGGGTCGGCGTCAGCTCCTGCGCCAGCGCGCGGGCGAAATAGCTGAACGAGCCGGCGATGGCCGAGACGACCGAGCCGCCGGGCACCGGCGGCCGGTCCTTGTTGATGCCCGAGGTGAAGATCATCGAGCCGCCCTTCCTCAGGCCGCGCACGGCATGCTTGGCCAGCATCACCGCGCCGATCAGCTTGTTGTCGACAAAGCCGCGCACGAAATCCATGTCGGTATCGCCGATCGGATAGTTCGGAGGCGGCGTGCCGGCGGTGGAGACAAGGTGATCGAAGGCGCCGACTTCGTCGAACAGCCGGGCGATCTCCGCTTCGCGGGTCATGTCGGCGGCGATGCTCTTCAGTCTGGCATTCGCGCCAAGCGCCTTCTCAGCCGCCTTCAGCCGGTCGGGCGAGCGGCCGACGATCACCACCTCGGCGCCATTATCGAGCGCGGCTTTCGCCACGCCGAGACCGATGCCGGAACTGCCGCCGACGACAACGATCTTTTGTCCCTTGAGCGGTGCCATTGCTACCTCCTGTTTCGAGAGTGTCAGGTTTGACTTACGAACGGCCGGCGTGCGCGGCTTCGATATCGCCAAGGATGATCTTCCTCATCGAATACATCGCCTGCCGCGCGCGATGCGCCTTGTCGCGATCGGGATCGTTCATCAGCCGGATCGCGGCCTCCGGAATGACCTGCCAGTAGACGCCGAACTTGTCCTGCAGCCAGCCGCAGGGCTTTTCCGAGCCGCCACCTGCTGTCAGCGCCTGGTAGTAATAGTCGGTCTCGGCCTGGTCTTTCGTCTCGATGTAGAGCGACATCCGCTCGTTGAAGGCCGGCATCCCGCCGGCATTGAGCGCCGTCAGCCGCAGCCCTTCGAGCTCGAAGTCGAAGATCGCGTGCGGCACTCCGGTGCCGCCGACATGGTCAGTGAAGGTCACCGTCTCCAGCGCGCGGCCGTTCCTGAACACAGAGAGATAGAAGTCGCGGGCTTGCTCGGCATTGCCGGTGTACCAGAGAAAGGGGTGAACGGTGGCCATGTCGTCCTCCTGAAGTGAGGTTTGATCACAAATCGTGTGAGGATTTGTGGCTGGTAAAAGCCAGATGGACAAACCAAAATTTGGCAAGTATCTGTTACCAACGCTCACAAATACCCGGCGCTCACCCCATGCCCCGCAAGCTGCCACCGCTCAACGCATTGCCGGCCTTCGAGGCCGCCGCCCGACATCTGAATTTCTCCAGGGCGGCCGACGAGCTCAACGTCACCCATGGCGCCATCAGCCGGGCGATAAAGCATCTGGAGGAGCAGCTCGGGGTGCAGTTGTTCGAGCGCGCGACGCGTTCGGTGCGCCTCACCCCGGTCGGCGAGCCCTATGCGCGGGCGGTGCGCGAGATGCTCGACCAGCTGACCGTGGCGACGCAGGCGGCGACATCGCGCCATTCCAACACGAGCCTGAACGTCAGCACCTCGGACGGCTTCGCCGGCAAGTGGCTGGTGCCCAGGCTATACCGTTTTCATCGTGCGCATGGCGACATCGATGTGCGGGTGTCGACATCAGGCAAGCTGACCAATTTCCTCGGCGACGGCATCGACATCGCCATCCGCTATGGCGGCGGCCATTATCCCGGGCTGACGTCGGAATTCCTCACCGGCGAGGAGGTGTTCCCGGTCTGCAGCCCCAGGCTGCTCGAAGGCCCGCATCCACTGCGCAGGCCCGAGGACCTCAAACACCACACGCTGATCCGCGACGGCTACCGCATCGACTGGGCCGCGTGGCTCGCCAGCGCCGGCGTCGAAGGTGTCGACCCCAACAGCGGGTTGACGTTCGATTCCGCCACCTTCGCGGTCGAGTCGGCGGTGCAGGGCGAAGGCGTGGTGCTCGGCCGCACCATGCTGGTCTCAGCCGACCTCGCGACAGGCAGACTGGTGCGGCCTTTCGACCACGCGCTGAAAGCGGTTTCGAGTTTTTACGTGGTGTATCCGCCGGAGGCGATACGGCAGCGGAAGGTGAGGGCTTTCAGGGATTGGCTGTTTGCGGAGGTGGGGTAGGGGAGCGGCGAACCGGGCCAGGGTGACACCACAGCGCCGGCACGTCAGTTTCGACGTCAGCTTTGCGCCTCATGTCGGCCATAGAGGCGAACTTTGCCTCCGTCCGGAAGCAGACACTGCAATTGACCACGCTGAAGGTCGTGGTCGCGCCAGAGGCTGCAAAGGCGCAACTCGGTACACGAGGGCGAACATTCCGCTGCGGAAACAACTTGAAGAAATGCTTCGCGACCCATAGCATGCCGCGCCATGGTAAAATCTGATCGGGAGGTCAGTGAGATCGGTCGGGTTTTTGAGCCAGTGCAAGGTAGGGAGGACAATAATTATGGCTTCCGAAGTACAGGCAAACAACGGCGTTAACGTAGAGGCGCTGCTCGGCGCACGCGAAGCGCTTACCAACGCCCCGGAGGCGGCGCAGTTCAAGTGGCGCGCGGCCTGCGAATGGAAGGATGGCACCCACAGCCATTCGTCGGTCGAGAGCTTCTACGGTCTCGGCGAGGACCAGCATCGCAAGACCACTTTCACATTCGACGCAGACCATCCGGAGGTCTTCGCTTCCCAGGACAAGGGCGCCACGCCCGTCGAATACGTGCTTGTCGGACTGGCGAGTTGCCTGACCGCCGGCATCGCCGCGGTTGCCCAGAACCGAAACATCCAGTTGAAGTCGGTGAAGGCGACCATCGAAGGCGACATGGATCTCGCCGGAATACTCGGCATCGACAGCGACGTGCGCAACGGCTTCAGCGGCATCACGGTGAAATACAACATCGACGCCGACGCCAAGCGCGAGGACATCGAGGCTATCGTCGCTCAGTCGCAGAAGCGGTCGGCGGTCTATGACATTGTCACCAATCCGACGAACGTCACGGTCGTGGTGAACTGAAAGGCGCTTCGAACCCGTAGACTCTTCTGATGAGAGGGTGCGATTAGTTCCGTCACCACAGTGATCGTCGGCGCGGGGCACGCGGGGCTCGCAATGAGCCGCTGCCTGGCGGAGCGCTCTATCGAGCATGTGATGCTGGAGCGCGGCGAGATCGCCAATACCTGGCGCACCGAGCGATGGGATTCACTGCGGCTGCTCACCCCGAACTGGCAGAGCCGGCTGCCGGGCTTCCGCTATGACGGTGACGATCCCGACGGCTACCGGACGATGCCTGAGGTGATCGACTTCCTCGGGAACTATGCCAAGGTGATCTCGGCTCCGGTCAGAACCCACACGACCGTTACCTCGGTTCGCAGCGACGGGGCGGGATATCTTGTGCGCACGGACCGCGGCGAGTGGCGGTGTCGGACCGTCGTGCTGGCGTCGGGCGCGTGCAACATCGCGCGCCTGCCCGACGTAGCCAGCCGCGTGCCACCGTCGGTCGCCATGCTGACGGCACAGTCCTACCGCAATCCGCGTCAGGTCGCCGACGGTGGCGTGATGGTGGTGGGCGCGTCGTCGAGCGGCACCCAGATCGCACAGGAGCTGCAGCGTTCGGGGCGTCAAGTGACCCTGTCGGTGGGCGAGCACATCCGGGCGCCCCGCGTCTATCGCGGCAAGGACCTGGAATGGTGGATGGACGCCGCCGGCGTGCTCGACGAGCGTTACGACGAGGTGGACGACATCAGGCGGGCGCGACGGGTTCCTTCGCTGCAGCTTGCCGGCACGTCCGACCGCACCACCCTCGACCTCAATGCGCTCGACGACCTCGGCGTCCGGCTCATCGGTCGTCTTGCCGGCATCACCGAAGACGGCAAGGCCCAGTTTGCGGGGTCGTTGCGCAACATGTGCGCGCTTTCCGACCTTAAGATGGCCCGGCTGCTCGACCTCATCGACGAATGGGCGCGCGCCAACGGCCTGGACGCTACGGTCGGGCCGCCGGATCGCCCGCCGCCGACCCGTGTCGAGGACAACCCGCCGCTCGGCCTCGATCTTGCCGGAGGCGCTATCAGGACGATCATCTGGGCCACCGGCTACCGGCCGGACTACTCCTGGCTGGAACTGCCGGTCCTCGACCGCAAGGGCCAGGTCCGTCACGACGGCGGTGTAGTGGAACATCCGGGCCTGTACCTGATGGGGACGCAATTTCTGCGCCGCCGTAAGTCTGCTCTGATCGACGGCGCTGGCGACGACGCGCGTGATCTCAGCGATCATCTGGCATCGTACCTCGGGCAAAATTCAGTCTGCTAGCAGCATCAACGTCTGAGACCCCAGAGGGAACAGGTTGGTTGCCGTGACAACCCCGAATTCTGCGCCCCTGCAGTCATATTCCCAAATGCAGCTTCGGCTTCCAGAAGGGGCGGAACAACTCGATCTTGGGACAGCGGTTCATCACCACTTTCAAGCCCGCTTCCTCCGCCAACCGGGCGGCAGTGTCGTCGCGCACCCCAATCTGAGCCCACAGAACCTTTGCATTGATCGCGATGGCCTCCTGTGCAACCTCCAGCAGATCTTCGGAGCGGCGAAAAACCTCAACCATATCGACGGGCCGGTCGATGGCCGCCAGTGATGGGTACACCTTAAGCCCTCGAATTTCATCCAGGCCGGAACTGGGGTTGACCGGGATCATGTCATAGCCGGTTTCGTGGAGCACCCTGAGAACACCATAGGAAAATTTGGTTTTATCGGGGCTGGCCCCCACCATCGCGATGGTTTTGACCGATTTCAGAATGTCTTGCAGATAAGCCTCCGAATAGGGCTCATCATGATTCATATGGGTCATGTCTTGTCGTCCAGCGGGGTCGCGATATCGGCTTTCAATTCATGAGCGGCCAGCGGGTCAAGGAAGGGGTTGCGATAGAGCTTGTCGTGACTCTCAACGCCGACCTCCAGCGTGCAGTCGCTCATAGGGCGGGCGACGCAGAGGATTATATAGCCATTGTTAATCTGGCGGTTGTTCAGCGCTCGCTGCGCTTTTTGATCGACTTTGCCGCTGATTATTTTGGCTGCACAGGTTATGCAGCCGCCATACTTGCACCCATACGGCAGATCCACGCCGTGCTCGCGCAGGCTTTGCAAGAGGGGCTTGCGGTGATCGACGTCGAAGGCCGCACCGCCTTGATTGGCGAGGGTGATGGTGAAGCTGGTCATACCCAGATGTCACTCGTGCAATCACCGCCGGGATAGCGGGTTTCGTGACAGCGGCTTGGTCCATTTGGTTCCCTGCCGAAATCGACGACAAACAGCGGATCGATTTCCATGCCGCCGTTTTCCGTATCGCAGTTGACCATTAGCATGCATCCGCCATTGGTGCGGATTTCCGGATAGAACTGATTATCCCAGGTCGAGAAGAGTGAGGTCGTCACATAGAGGCGCTTGCCGTCGAGGCTGAGCTGTATCATCTGAGGCCCGCCAGTCACTTTCACGCCATTGACCTCAGGCGCACGGCCGAGAAGTCCGCCCATCCACACTTGTCCGGTAAGCTTGGCGTTGTGAGGGTCCGAGATGTCGTATTGACGAATGTCGCCATGCAACCAGTTGCACAGATAGAGGTATCTATCGTCCATGCTGAGCAGAATGACCGAGATCACGCCAGGTATCGGGATCGGCCATTCGGGATGAGGCTCATTGTCGACATCGACAATTTTTTCCCATTGCCAGTCTCCCGCCGCGTCCTTCCACCAATGGATGATGTTTGCGGAAAGGGCCGCGCCGACAAAACCGTGGCTGCTGTCGGGATTATGATGGAACCGCACTTCCAGCGGGATCAAGCCGTCTTCACCGAGATAGAATGTCTGGCTTGGCTCCTTCTTCTCAAAATCCCAGAAATGGATCTCTCGGCCATATTTCAGATGGCCAACCTCTTCCAGGTCAAAACCAGGCATGAAGGTATTGGGCGCGGCCCACTCCGAACTGACCATTACGTTGTGTCGCGGCTGGTACCAGAAATCATAACCGAACTTGATGCCGCCCATGGAGTTTTCCCAGCGGCCGACAATTTCGAACTCCTTGCTGAGCTGCAAATAGCCGCCGGGGGCATTGCCCTGGGCGTCACCAAGCATGGAAACGATGATGTCCGAGCCGAGGCAATGCACCGTGTGTGGTGCCGACAGGTTGGTCCTGGCTTTGATTTCAGCGCCGTCTATGACCTTGAACAGGGTCGGATTGTGGGGATCGGTACCACAATCGACAATATGCAGATTGGACGAGCGCACACCCGGCACGATCAGATATTTCCGCTCCATGCTCGCATCGCCATGGCACGACGAACAGGCATTCCAGCCCGAGTGATGAAGCTCATCGCCAATGCCCGGCATTTGCAAACGCGAAATCACCTGGCTGTAGGTCGAACTCTCCGGGTCGACATCGATGGTGCACAGATAGTCCGGCTTCTGAATGCCCGTGCCAGTGTAGATGGCAATCGTATAGAGCAGCTTTTCGCGAGGTGCCGTCATCGCCTCGGCTGGAGAAGCATAGCCCGGTCCACAGCAATGATTGGTCATGGGTACTTCCCCAATTTGAACAGATCACTGGCCAGCCCCAACGGGGTCGACTGGAATGTTAGTGCATGCTTGGCATTGGCGCTATGGCCGGGGTGGCTTGTGAAGTGCGCAGGTGACGTACAACTTGGCGACAGAGCTCCCGTGGACGCCACGTATTGACCGCTCGAAGATTATTGAGAACCCTTGCAGCGGCCCACTCATCATCGGATCGTATGGCAGCGAACCATATGCAGGTCAGCAACTGGTCAGGTCACGTCGATATACGCACGGCGCTCAAAGGTCCGCTTCTGGCCTTCCGAGCCTCGAAGCCGCCATTCCGCTTTCGGCCCCGCAACCGTCTACCGGCGTTTTCTCCGATGGCCAATCATGGCCGAAGGAGGAAC